>NZ_AUBP01000001.1:300000-558303 GCF_000429305.1 Desulfovibrio inopinatus DSM 10711 | reverse complement strand
CTGCCATAGATCGTCTGAAATGTTGTGGCGACTCATCTGGATACAATGCTATAACCAATCTCAATGTCTAGGATTTTATTTAGAAACACGCCCTAGTCACTCTAAACACGCGCATAAAAAGCACGCATAAAAAAGGGGGCAAAAGCCCCCTTCATTTACAACGAATTATAGATAAAATTAACTCTGCTTATTGGCTGACGCATAAGCGGCAAACGCTCTTTGCGTTTTTGATGTAGCTTGGTTAGGAATCACTGTGATCGATTCAGCAGCCTCATCTTCCGTGGAAGACGTCTTTGTTGAAAGAGGCTGTTTAGGAGGAACAATCGGCTGCTCTGATGTTGTCGACTTCGGTGGCACCGCTTGAGATGGAGCGCGTTGAGATTGAGACTGCACTGTATTGCCCTGAGGCGAAGAAGCTCGAGGAAAGGCCGCCGGCGTCGGACGGGATAAGCCCAAAGATGGAGAAGCTGACGTTGGCGGAAGAGTTTGCCCCGCCGAAGGCCGCTTATCAAGCCCGAACTTTCCGTAAGTCGACAGGTTTGGCGTCGAGTTTTTGGGCTGGCCGGATGAAATGGTGGTTGCTGGTCCGGCAGGTTTCTTCGTTGCAGGAGCTTCCGACTGTTGGCTTTCCCCAGCTTGTGTTTCTGGTACAGAAGAATCAGCCGACGGTTTTGCAGCAGCTTTGTTTTTCATAGCCTGCGCCTTGAACAAGGACAACAGCGCTCCCTTGGAGGATTCATTGGGATCTTGAGGTGCTGCAGCTGCGGGGTTGGGTTGGATGGGTGGGACACTCGCGTTTGGCATGGCGCCACTTTGCGCTGTTCCTTTATTAATCTGCACGAAGGCGTCATGCAACTCACTTAAAATAGTGATGACTTCATCAATGATGTTGACATCAAGCTTCAGGTTGGCTTGGAGCAGTTTTGTGCTGCAATAAAAATACAGACGACTGAGATTCTCAGCCAAGTCTCCACCTTTTTGCGTATTCAGGCTCCCCTGCAATTCATTGATGACATCAAGCGCCTTGGAAATGCGAATACCTTTCGCGGCATAATCCCGTTCGGCAATTTTTTCCTTTGCCTGCTTGAGAAACTTGATGGCCGCTTCGTACAGCAGAATCAGCAGGTCGCCCTGACTTGTGCTGCTTACTTGAGTTTGAAGGTATGCGGTCGCTGCTTTTTGCATGAAAATACCCCTTGTACGTCATCTCGTTAATCATCAAGCTGGGCGATTTGACTCTTGAGCTGTGACAACAAATCATCGTAATAGCCCAATCTGGAATCAAGGTTCGCAAAACGTTCGCGCAAACGAATTTCCATCGTACTAATACGACGCTCTTCATATTCAATCTTTTTATCGATATTATTCATGATGTCGCCATAATTTTCTTCCAAAATGGCGAGCGGACCATCGTCATCATCGGTCAATACATCAAGTTTATCGACGAGTTCACCGGTCTTCCCTTGCTTGACATACACTTCATGCGAATAGTTTCCCGCATTCAAGTTATTGACCGAAATTTCAAGACCTTTAGAATCACCAGTGTCCGATGTGATGGTATGATTTGTATTGTTAATATACGATGAATCTATACTTTCGCCATTGATAGTAGCGGAGGTAATGTCTCCCGAACCATCCACTGTATACTCAAGCGTATATGTGCCAGGTTCTGTAATTCCATCAATCTTAGACTCATATGTAATATCAGAAGAATTGGTGCTTCCAACACCACTGGCAGAAAACAACAAGGCAACGGCATACGGATCATCATCAAGTGCTTCGTCCAAGGCGTCTTCATCAAGGACAAGCAAGCCCGCATTTGGCGATCCCTCATCAGCCTCTGTCAAAATACCGAGCTGAGACAGGGTACAATATGTATCGTTATCGTAGTCAAATCCGGGGGGCTTATCCGAAACAGCCGTCTTGAGCTGTGTCGCAATGAGCTGAACACCGTAGTTCCCTGTCAGGACGGACCCTTTTTGTGTGGTCTCATCGAATTTCGTCATTGCTTTGATAAGGGTACGAACTTGGTTCACCTGATCAACGAAAGTACGAACATTTTCTTTTACGGCTTCATAGTCGGTCGCAATAGTTATTGTTTCCGTCGAACCTCCAGTATCGCTCTTGAGGTTCAGCGTCAGTCCCGTAATGACATCTGAAATGGTGTTCGTCGAACGCTCAATCCAACCCGCTGCAGGCCAGCCATCAACTCTGAATTGGGCATCTTGGTTGACCTGAGTTTCATCAAACTTCGCGTTGGCGTCGAAATCCGTCACGGTTGTCGTGGCATCAATTGTGATTTCCCCTTCGGCTGCACCCGTATCCATACCACGCAACTGAAGATAGTAACTTGTCCCATCGTACAAAACAGATGCTTTTACACCGGGATTGTCACTATCCGCATTGATAATATCTTTAAGGTCAGTCAGAGAAGAACCGTCGGGAACGGTGAGCGAATAGACCGTTGGATCGCTACCATACGAATACGCAAAGATGAGATCTCCTCCGGTACCATTGATAGAAGAATCCGCTGCAGCAAAGGACGCTTGAGAAACCATAACCGAAGCCTGAGCAATCTGATTGACTTCAATAGTGTGGGTTCCCTCGTCGGCATCAGCGCTAGCCGTCACTGTCAATACTGAAGAGTCTGTAACACTCGCCTCTTTGGTCAGGAATTCACCAACTGTGTCCATTCCTTCGAGACTTGTTTTCATCGTCAACATCTGGGTGTTCAAAGCCTGAAAATACTCGACCTTTGTTTCCCACGACGCCTTCCAGTTTTCCAACGTCGTAACTCGTTGACTCTCCACACTCACCAAACTGGAGATCATAGAGTCAAAATCTGTACCGTTTCCAAGACCGGTAAAGTGGATTGCTCCGGAAGTGGATGTGACGTCTGATACCATGATTCTATCCTTGACGGAATTTTTTGCCGATACAATGGCTCCGCCTAGAACCAAGCAAATACGATGCCAATGAAAACCAAATCAGTCGATTAAATCCTCAATACAACGTGTTATGAAAATTCCTTCTTATTGAAAAAGGCCGGGCCGCAGGGCGGTCCGGCCTCATTCACTATGCAACTCTGGGGTTAAAAGTCTTTTTTGCCATTAGCCCATCAACTGCATGGCCATTCTTGGCAGACTGTTGGCTTGCGAGAGCATGGCGACTGCGGCCTGAGTCAAAATCTGCTGACGCACGAACTCGGTCATTTCCGTAGCAACGTTGACGTCAGAAATCTGCGATTCAGCGGCCTGCAGGTTTTCAGCCTGGATTTCCAGGTTGGTGATGGTGTTTTGCAAGCGGTTCTGCAACGCACCCAGGTTCGCGCGGATATTGTCCTTGGACACGATCGCGTTTTCGATAGCGACCAGAGCCTTCTGAGCAGCTTCCTGCGTGGAGATGGTGTAACCATCCTGCGTAGCACTGATGCTGTTCCCAACACCCAGCGCCGAAGCGGTGGAGTTGTTGATCTGGACGTAGTAGTAGTCTTCCGCCGAGTCGTTCGCAGTACCGAAGTGAATCTTCATCTTGCCGCTGGAACCAGACTTGGTGGCAGCATTACCGCTGTGGGTCGAACCGGACAGGTTACCATTGAGAAGATGAATGCCGTTGAAGTCGGTGGCGTTAGCGATTCGAGTGATTTCCGAAGCCATCGCTTGGTATTCCGAATCGATGATCAGACGCTGGGCAGACGTATAGGTACCCGTGGATGCCTGTTCCGCCAATTCCTTCATACGAATCAACTTTTCGTCGATAACACCGAGCGCGCCGTCAGCCGTCTGAATCATGGAAATAGCGTCGTTGGCGTTACGAACACCCTGGTTCAAGGCGGCAATATCTGACCGCATAAGTTCCCGAACAGCCAAGCCAGCGGCGTCATCAGCCGCGGTGGAGATACGAAGGCCCGAAGACAGACGACGGGTCGACGTAGCAAGAGCACCGTAGGCAGAGTTCAGGTTGCGGTTCGCGTTCATTGCCATAAGGTTGTGATTGATAACGAGAGCCATGGTTTTCCTCCTTGAAGATCATCGGCATCCTTGCCGTATCCACTATGCCAGCAACGATCATCCCAGTGACAATCTTGCTCGGCGAGAGTGATCCCCGAATTGCTTGACAATCTTATCGTCGGCCCCACAGAAAACTTTAGGAGTTTTTTAAAAAAAATTATCTTTAAGAAAAAACATCTTTTTTCAACGTAAAAACATTTTGTTTTCAACCTGTTAACAAAAGACAACTATGAACCACACGTACGGAGGAAACGTCTATGAACTCTATTCCTACTATTTTCTTTTGGACGATGTTCGTGATCCTTTTCTTATTCCAGCCTTCTCACTCGGCTTTCGCTGGTCCGGCTTTGCAGCGAAACGTCACGTTAACACAACCCAATGGCTACTGTTTTGAAGCCAGCGCTCGAGGAGATGAATTCCAACATTTTCTTGAAACACCTCAAGGGTATACGGTACTCATCAATGAAAACACATGGTACTACGCGACGTTAAACGACGACGGACGATTGATCCCTTCCACAATGGCTGTCAGCGCCGAGACGCAAGCCCAAGAACACGACGCGACACTCCCCTTTCCTAAACATCTTCGCTCATCGCTTGAATCTCTCAAACAGCGCACAAGAGGAATGGCCGCCCCCGGAGCGTCCCCAACAGAGTAAACACAAGCGATGCTTCTCCGGCAGAGTTCATGAGAAGAATCCAGCAGCTATGCTTTAATTATTGATGCGTGTCGGAAAATGAAGCAAGACGACGTGGATGTATCACGTTCGGCGAGAACGCAGTATTGGTCAGGAGAAGAGACAGAATACAATGCCATCTTCTTCCCCCCTGCGGAGGGTTCCATAATGCAGGGGGGAAGCAGAGGCTATATAGTCTTATGTTTCCATTCGGCAAAAACGGTCCGGGCACGTTCTCCATACCGTTTTTTTCGGTCGGCTTTCTTAAACCGGCCTTCAAGCTCCGGAAAGAGACCGAACATAACATTCGACGGCTGAAATTTTTTTACTGGGGTACGTAAATGACGAAGTAAGGCTCCCAATGCGGATTCATCCGGAGGAAGTGGAAGGTCACGCCCTTTTGCCTTCCCAGCGAGAAGCAGTCCCAACCATAAACCACAGGCTGCAGATTCGACATACCCTTCAACGCCGGTGATTTGTCCCGCAAGAAAAATATGTGGCGCATTGCGCAACGATAAGTCAGGAGCAAGAACCTGCGGCGCATTCACATAGGTATTGCGGTGAATGCTGCCCAAGCGCTCAAATTCAGCGTGTTCCAGTCCAGGAATAAGACGAAAGACCCGCTCTTGTTCACCGTATTTCAGTTTGGTCTGAAAGCCGACCATGTTCAAAGCCGTCCTTGCAAGATTTTCCGGGCGCAACTGCACAACCGCGTGCGACCGTCGACCTGTTCGAGGGTCGACGAGACCAACGGGTTTGAGAGGACCGAATGTCAGTGTTTTCTCTCCACGCTCCGCCAGGGCTTCAACCGGCATACACCCCTCAAAATGAATTTCTTTTTCAAATTCACGGGGAGCCACTTTCTCCGCTTCCATGAGCGCATCATAAAATCGCTTATATTCTTCGGCACTCATGGGACAGTTCAAATAATCACCGGGTCCGTCTTCATATCGTGAAGCCCAAAACGCGATATCCATATTAATGGATTCTGCGGCAATAATCGGTGCAATGGCATCATAAAAATAAAGGCTATTGCCGCCAATGATCGTCGCCAAGCTCTGTGCCACGTCGTCTGAAGCCAATGGCCCCGCCGCGACAACCACGATATCGAAATCGGCCAGAGCAGGATCATCCAGACCATGAATGTGTTGCCGCTTCAGGGTCACAAGCGGATGGTCTTCGATAATTTGCGTTATCCACGCCGAAAATGCACTTCTGTCCACAGCCAATGCTTTGCCGGCAGGCACTGCGGTTTCACGAGCTGCCCGCATGATGAGACTTCCCAACTCGGTCATTTCCTGTTTCAGGAGACCAACAGCCGATGCATGGTCATCGGAACGGAGCGAATTTGAACAGACCAGCTCTGCCAATCCCTCACTGGTATGCGCTGGAGAAAAGCTCTCGGGCTTCATTTCAAAAAGGACCGTAGCAATACCTTGCTCGGCGAGTGCATAGGCACACTCGCAACCGGCAAGTCCGCCTCCAATAATGGCTATTTGCACGTATTCACCTCAAGTAAGTTTCACGGAATGCACGCGAAGGTTGACCTCGACAGGATAACACGGATACGAGTTTACATTGTCCACCAGGGACACAGGCCATATCGTGAAAATGCAACAGCAACAACCTATTTCCCTGCGTTCGATGTGTATCCACTATGACACAACCACTTCTTTACATCAGCAATCTTCGTTCTTATTTTCACCAAGCGAAAGCTGTCGACGGTGTTGACCTACAAGTGCTGTCTGGAGAAATCATCGGTATTGTCGGAGAATCGGGAAGTGGTAAATCCGTTATGGCTTTGTCTGTCTTAGGTTTGCTCCCCAAGCCAGGAGAAATTGTTTCCGGCCGCATCCTGTTCGAAGGTCACGACCTTGTTACATATACCGAAAGCCAGCTCCAATCCATACGCGGAAGCCGCATCGGTATGGTATTTCAAGAGCCTATGACAGCGCTCAACCCGGTTTTAACGATTGCCGACCAGGTGACGGAGCCCCTTCGACTCCATCGCAAGATGACGCGCAAACATGCCTGGGCAGCCTCGGCGGAGTTACTCCAGGCTGTCGGGCTCAATGAGCCCAACCGCCTTGCCCGACGTTACCCGCACGAGTTGAGCGGAGGCATGAGGCAACGAGTGCTCATTGCCATGGCGCTATCCTGCGATCCGGCACTTGTTATAGCGGACGAACCAACATCGGCACTTGATGCAATCATTGCGAACACGGTTCTCAAACGATTACTGGACACGTCGCAAGACCATGGGGCAGCGGTCATGTTTATTACACACGATTTGCGACTTGCAGCCCGGAGCTGCAAGAGCATAACCGTCATGTATGCAGGCAGTGTTATGGAAACAAGTCGAGGGCGCGATATATTAACGTCCCCAGCCCATCCTTATACAGAAGGTCTTGTCGGATCGCTTCCGCGCGCGGATCGATCAGCGCCACTGCGTCCCATTACAGGTTCGGCCCCAAGCCCATCGGCCTTACCCGAGGGCTGTCCATTCCACCCTCGGTGCCCACGAGTTTTCGAACCGTGTTTCCGAGAAAAGCCCCCGCTTTTTCATGCCGGACCATCGCGTACTGCTCGGTGCTGGCTCTATGCATAAGCGGTACTCCGAGAGAACTATGGAAAATCTCCTCAAAGAATATCAACACTTGCTATTCGACAAAGCAACAGGATTCTCCATTACGTTACGATACTCGGGAAGCCTGAAACGTCAGTTGATTTTCTGTAATCAAACATATGCAGATATGGCTGGACGCTCACGTGAAGACCTGCTCTCCACTGGCGATATGCGTATGTTTCAAACGCATGAGCATACTCACGCCCAGTCTCTGCAAATGCAAACAGAAATAGAGAACTTATCTCCATTTACCGGGGCGTTTGCCTGGGTCCATCCAGAAGGAGAGCTCGTTTTCATCGAATACATGGCGCTGCCTGTGTGGTATCGAGGACGACTCTTTGTCATTGGTATTGATCGATATATGCATGCACCTAAACATCGAGTCAGTTATCATTAACAATGGCATCAAACATTACACTTTCTCATGAAAATCCGCGGTTTCCTTCCGTCGACATCCACAACGTCAGCCAAAGGTTCATTCATTCCTCGACGTTTGCCAAACAAGCACGCTCTTCACAGGTTCTCAACCAGGTCTGCCTCCACATCGAAGGTGGAAGCTGTCTTGGATTGGTAGGAGAGTCGGGATCGGGAAAATCGACACTCGCACGCATTGTTGTTGGGCTCCTCCAACCGACTGAAGGAAAGGTTTTTATCGATGACCAACTGTTTTCTTCTCCGGATACTCCCGCACGAGCCGGTGGAAACGGTACGATTCAAATGGTGTTTCAAGACCCATTTTCTTCCCTCTCTCCACGAAAAACCGTGGCATGGTCGTTAACGGAAGGACTTGATCTTGCACGTCGTCTTTCTCGAAGACAACGCCAAGAGGAAGCGGCAAGACTCTTGGAAATGGTCGGACTTGATCCCCGAAGCGGATCGAGGTATCCGCACGAGTTTTCGGGGGGACAACGCCAACGTATTGCTCTTGCCCGAGCTTTGGCATCAGATCCCAAAGTACTTGTGCTCGACGAACCAGTTTCCGCTCTTGATGTCTCGGTTCAAGCACAAGTTCTGTACTTATTGTCGACGCTGACGGTGCAACACAAACCTACCATGCTTTTTATTTCACATGACCTCTCCGTTGTTGCATCTCTTGCCGATAATATTGCGGTTATTCACCAGGGACGTATCGTTGAAATCGGTCCCGTCGATACGGTACTTACAACGCCACGTCATCCATACACGAAAGAACTTGTTCGCGCGTGCTTGATGACGGAACTTGACGAAAGCCCCTTGATCCAGGCATGACCACGGCTTGCCCCGTATGGCGGCAAGTCTCAACACATTTTGAATATCTGCTGAAACAACAAGGAATGTATTATGAACTCCAGCATTGAAAATGCCGCCAAAGATATTGCCGAAATATTCTCGTTTGAACACTGGCTCAGATTTTACTTCGCTGTGGAAAAAGACGATAAACTTTACGTCGAAGTCCCTGAAGAAGTAATTGAAGCCGTTACCACCAAGCATCCGAATTTGGCGCAACTTGCACGAGAAGTGAACGGCAAACCCACTGACTACCAATCCTCGCAACAAAATGTATGCGCCTATGTCTTTCAAGCACTCGAAGGGGACACCTATCGTTATGACACGATCACGGATGCCTTCGATAGCCAAGACTTCAAGATTGATATGTACGTTTTCTCGCTATGGATTAAAGGCCACGAAAACTACCTCGACGAAAAACGACTCGATTTTGACGATTGGCAATATCATTTCGAACAGTGGAAAGCCATGGAACAAGTGCAGAATTACATTATTAAACTCAAAGGTTCCAAAGAAGCCGAAAAAATTTCTTCCTGCCAAACGCAATAAGGCTTCGACCTTCATCCACGTATCAAGCGCGCTTCGGCGCGCTTTTTTTGTTTTGAGTTTTATCCAATACTTAGAATATACAACGGATGCACTATACTGCAGCATCTACCATATTCATCCATAAACAATATCAACAATCATTGCCTATTTATTCTATATCGAATACAGTCTTGACTCCTTTAACAGCCTCACAAAGGAGTAGCAGTGAGTAATTTTCGTCTTCGCACAAAACTCATTGGTGGATTTCTCATTACAGCCGTTATCACGCTCAGCGTTGGAATTGTCAGCCTCGGAGGGATGTCTTCTCTCAAAGAGCACATTCTTTCTCTTGGAAAGGTTTCACTTCCTGCAGTTGATAACCTTCAATTAATGAACTTCGAGACACAAACGAGTAAATCCGCGATACGAACATTACTCGCCCCAGGTATGTCGATTGAAATGCGTCAAAGGCAATATGAACACATTTCTCAATCCAAAGAAGAAACAGCGCTGGCATTACAACGATTTCGTAATATTGGTCATTTCGAAGCTGAACAGCGCGAGATAGACCAACTTCAAATATCGTGGGATGCATGGCAGTCAGAGATAGTCAAGGCGGTGAATATCTCAAAAGCGCTCGACAAGACCGATATTCTCAACCCACAACAATTACGAACAGAACTACAGACTTTTCGTGGTGACCATTACAAAGTTGCGTCACAAATAGCCGAAATGCTTCTTCTTGATACACCATTCGACGGCGGTACCGATTCAACAAAGTGTAATTTTGGAAAGTGGATGAACAGTCAGCGCTACGACAATCCACGTATCCAGGAAACGCTCGTCAAACTCAGACCCTACCATGAGGCTTTCCACGACAACGTCAAGCGCATCAAAGAGTTGTTTGAGACCAACCAAAAAGAGATGGCCCGCCACATTTATATTGAAAAACTCCTCCCAGCGATGAATGAAACGTTTGCGCTGTTCCGCGTTTTGCGTACTGAAGCTGACATGGCCGAATCTTTGTATAAAGACATCGCGGCAATCGCCATGGGGTCAGCCTTGGAACAGGAACGCAACACGATTGAAAAAATCCAAGGACTCATTTCAGCAGCCCGCTCTGAGTCGGAAACAGCGATGTCTTTAGCTGAAAGCGAAGCACAGCGCGCCATGTCTATGACCATCGGAGGTATGGCCTTAGGAACCATCTTTGCCATTCTTTTGGGAGTTATTATCTCACGGGTTATTACCCGTCCCATATTACGGGGTGTCGAGGTTTCCACGGCGCTGGCCAAAGGCGATCTCAATCAGACGATTAAAGCGACATCGCACGATGAAACCGGTACACTGGCCACATCCTTGCAGAAAATGATCCTCAAACTCCGTGGTGTGGTCGGTGAAGTAAAAGCCGCAGGTGAGAACGTCAATTCGGGGAGCCAAGAGCTTTCGGCAGCCGCCATATCGCTTTCACAGGGAGCGAGCCAACAAGCAGCCAGTATTGAAGAAATCTCATCATCTATGGAAGAAATGGCGGCGAATATCGAACAGAATGCAGAGAACTCCAAACAAACCGAAAAGCTTGCCATAAAAGTTGCCGACGATGCGACATCAAGTGGTGAGGCCGTCCTCCGTACAGTCAAAGCTATGAAAGACATTGCGGAAAAAACGTCCATCATTGAGGAAATCGCCCGCCAGACTAACCTGTTGGCGCTCAACGCCGCCATTGAAGCCGCTCGTGCTGGCGAGCACGGCAAAGGCTTCGCCGTGGTGGCCGCAGAAGTGCGTAAGCTGGCTGAACGCAGTGGTACAGCAGCGGCTCAAATCAATGAATTGTCAGCATCAAGTGTGATTGTTGCAGAGAATGCCGGAACAATGCTGTCTCAAATCGTTCCAGATATCAAACGAACAGCCGAACTGATCCAGGAAATTTCTTCTGCAAGCGCGGAGCAGAATAGCGGAGCCGCCCAAGTCAACAAGGCGATACAACTTCTTGACCAAATTATTCAAAAGAACGCCTCCGCGGCAGAGGAAATGAGTTCCACGGCTGAAGAGTTATCCAGCCAGGCCGAACAACTTCAGTCGACGATGGCGTTTTTCCGTCTGGATACCGCCCCTAATATGCTCTCTCCAAAATCCCTTGGTACTTCGATCCCTCAAGACGATGACGGTTTTCAACGTTATTAGCTGGTTCGCATCGCCTCCAAATACAAAAGAGCATGAGGACAAATACCTCCTGCTCTTTTTTCCCTGATTCTTCAGAGGGCGTTTAGGCTGCCCATGCGGCTTGGGCCGCATTTTTTCCAGCACAAAAACGCATCAACATTTCATAAGCCAAATTGACGGTTTTCATCATTTCTTCATCACCGCCAAGATCAGGATGATGCCGCCTAGCCTGTTGTCTATAGGCAGATTTGATTTCACCCGGAGAAGACGGACATGCCAAGCACAGCACTTCGTATGCACTCTTAAGTGTCATTTTCCCGGATGCGGCTTCTGCATGGTGGGAATAGGATTGTGATCGGCGTTGATCCGAATGGGTCTGCTGGCGATTATGGGATGAAGATCGCGACGTCTTTTCATGGGTCTTTGAACGATTGAAACCGGATGTCGACTCCTGCTTCTCACGCCGGGCGCGTTCATCCGCACGAGATCGAAAGCGAAACGATGAAGCTTTCTGTGAGCCTGACGATGTCGCGCCACTCTGTTGGCGAGTGCGTTCTTGGCGAGACGTGTCTTCATTTTTCGACTTTGAATAAAAACGGCTTTGCGTCTTTTTATCATCATTGGTACGCCACGTTTGGCGCTTCTTTTCATCCGAAGTTTCGTGAGACTGTGTATACATGGTCCGACGCTTGTATTGAGTATGCTCAGAGGCACCTGCAGAGGATCGAGACGTCCTTGCCCCGTTTGTTGATCCAGACGCTCCAGCGCGCGAATGCGTCTTCTGGGATTGTTCAGCGTTGGATTGCGCCTGATGTTGTGTGCGATCTTTCCACGTCGATTCCGCACGCGAACTCTTCGTTTCCGCACGCGAACTCTTCGTTTCCGCACGCGAACTCTTCGTTTCCGCACGATACGTCGTTTCTCGGCCACTACTTCGTGAATTCGGCCCAGATGTGGCTTCGGCCGAAGAACGTTCTTGAAATTTTGTATTCTTCTTTGAGCTTTCCGACGTAGATTCGGATTTTTTCCCAGACGCCTGCGTATTTGAAAATGATTCGCGCTGTTCTCTCTGAAAATCGCGTTCCGTGGAACGTTTCCTTGCTCCCGTCTCGGTGCGGGGTTTTCCCGTGTTGTTATTTTTTTCCTGTCTGGTGGTATCGTTGTAAAAAAACGATGAAGAGGTGCGGGTTTCACGTTTCCCGGAATGTGATGAAAACCCGGCTCGAGTTTTATTCTCGCCCGGTCTGCATGTAGTCCGACGCCTGGAAGATTGGGTGTCTCCGAATCGACACCCAGTTCGTCCCGCTTCGGCACTCGATTGTCGACGAGTGCGCGTCTCACGAAAACTGGACGCTGAGCGTCCGGCTGATGCATGGCCGGCTTCGGAATTCCATGCTCCGGCATATTGTCCAGTGCGCTTCACATTATGAAGAACGGTTTGCAGATCCGCCAGAATAAGGCGCAACCGTTCCCGAGTGGAAACGAGTTGCTCCTCCAATCCACGCCAATCGAACTGTTCAAACGATTGGCTGGAGCGGCGTGTGGAATGTCGGCCCTGCATGGGTTCCCCATTTTTTCAACATTGCGCTTCAAGTTGCTTTCGAAGAAAGTTTACTCAAAACACTGATGGTTACTATAGTCATGCCTCATACGGTACGGCTACGCAAGTGCTTTTCTTGCGAACACAGCTAGCTGTCTCGACATATTTTCGCTATACTCGTCTTGCCTGTGGGCAGTTCCGTGCGTTATGTGCAAGACGGCATTTTTTGCCACTTTTTAGAGCAGCAAGGAATATACCAGAGGGTACTCTGCCCTTGTTATGACATCATAACAAAATCATGACATTTTTCTCGAAACCGAGGCTCCTCGGTGCACATTTGCGATATTCCCCCTCTTGCAAAAGAGGGATCGTATCTGACTTATGAGCATCGTCAACACCATGAGACTTTTGCAGCAAGGACACATCATGGGAACACCCCGCCCACGAACCGTCACCTCCACCGTCATTCGATTCATTTTTTTTCTGAGCGTTGTAATCTTTACTCTTAGCCCATTGCGAAGCGATGCACAAACTTCGGTCTCCCTGTCTCTCGGTGTCTTTCAGCAGGAGGATGGGGCGAAAAACCGTGACACTCCCAGCATGCTTGTCGGAATTTTGACACTTTCCCCTCATACGGGGTGGCATGCCTACGGTCCAGGGGAATTGCCCACAGGGCAACCCACCACGGTTACCTTTACACTTGAACCGGAAAAGACTGAACTTGTTTCACTCTACCCTGAACCAGAACTCGAACCGGATCTGTTTGATAAAGACACGGTTGTTCCCGTGTACAATGATACAACGCCAATCTTCGTCAAACTCCCTGCCGGTCTGGTTCCCCCTTTCACACTCACCGCAAACGCATCCATGCTCATGTGCTCCAGTACGAGTTGCTGGCCTGTTCACAAGACGCTGCGCTTCACCGCGACACAAGATACCGTCTTCCCGAAGTTAGCCGACACGGGATTCTCAACACTCCTCGCTTCTCTTCAGAACAATCCCCCCTCAGTGGCCCCAACACCAACAACGCCAGACAATATCAAGACGCCCACGACACCGAAGCAAACGGACAGTACGCTTCCAACGGAAAACCAATTTGAGCCACGCTACGCCACTCCCGACTTTGAAGTGTCCAGTTTGCTTAAAGCATTACCCCTGGCGTTTCTTGCCGGGCTCATTCTCAATCTTATGCCATGTGTCTTGCCGGTCATGAGTCTCAAATTGACCGGCCTCCTCTCGGCATGCTCTCGAAATAGTGCCATGGAACGTGCGAGAATTTTACGCCAACACAACACCATGTTTTCCCTTGGGATCATTGTCTATTTTATCATTCTCAGTGTTATTTTCGGCGCTCTCGGTCTGGCATGGGGAGGACTCTTTCAAAATCAAACCGTCATTATTGCGGCCTCCGCTATCATCTTTCTCCTCGCATTGAGCCTTTTCGATATCTACCATTTACCGATCTTATCGTTGAGGATGACGAAAACCAATGAGACGAGTCCTCACGGTGCTTTTTTTACAGGGATTCTTGCCACACTCTTAGCAACTCCATGCAGCGGACCTTTTTTAGGTGGCGTTCTTGCTTGGACTTTACTGCAACCCACCGTCGTTATCATGGCGGTATTTTTCACCATCGGCATCGGTATGGCATTTCCATATCTCTTGTTGGCGTTACGCCCTGAAGCGATGCGATTTTTTCCCAATCCCGGTCCCTGGATGATTCACCTCGAACGACTCGTCGGCTTTGTTCTTGTTGCCACGAGCCTCTATTTTTTGGCCATGCTTGAAACGCGATTGGTTTTCCCTACGTTGATCTTGCTTTGGCTTGTGGCTGCTGCGGCCTACATTTGGGGGAAATTAACATCACTCTCGCAACCTCCTTCCCGACGACTTGCTTTGCGTCTTGTGGCAGTATTTATTGTTGTATTCGGTGCTGTGCTGCTCTTTCGCGGCGAAGACGAGCCTTCCCGCTGGGTCGACTATACGCCAGCGACCTTCACAGACCGACTCTGTAAAGAAAATATTGTTCTCGATTTTACAGCCGAATGGTGCCCCACTTGCAAATTACTCGAAAAAACCGTGTTTACCCCGGACAACATTGATACGTGGAGCGATCGCTTCGACGCCACCTTCATCAAGGTCGATTTGACTCGCAATGACGAACATACCATGAAGCTCCTCAATTCACTCGGAAGTCAAAGTATTCCCTTGGTCGCCCTGTTTCCTCGGGAAACAAACTGCCAAACTCCAATGGTGTTGCGGGATATGTTTACATCCGGACAGATTACGTCACTGATGGAAACGACATTCCAGCAAGAATAGTATAAAAACCAGTGTGTTCGAGGCGAGAAAGACTTCGAAAGATTACAGAGCTTGCGGGATAGAAACAGAAAAAGAAGAGCACCGCTCAATACACGCAGTGCTCTTCTTTAAAAAGCATAAATCGTTTAGTCTCTATGAAGACATCACGGGGGGAGATCTTCACATTATTGAGAGTCCTTCCCATTATCTGCAAAACCGGCTTCAAGCAAAGCCCGCGTCTCACGTGCCCGAATGGCAGCTGAGTGGGCTCCCATAACCACAGCAACAAGCCGACGGCCGTGCCGCTCGGCCGTAGCGACAATATTAAATCCTGAAGATGCAACAAATCCGGTCTTAAGCCCGTCCACACCGTCGCAGGTTCCAATAAGTTTATTGCTATTCTTTTTTACAACAGAATCTCGCATATACACAGGTTGTGAATGCAACGCGAGTGAGCGCGGAAAATGGCTCAAGTAAGCACTGGCCAAAACCAGCATGTCCCGCGCTGTCGTGTACTGTCGCTTATTGGGCAACCCGTTAGGGTTGGCAAAATGACTCTGTGTCATCCCCAAAGCCTGTGCTTTGTCATTCATCAATTTGACAAACTCGGATGTATCTCCGTGTCCCAGGTTTTCAGCCACAACCACACACCCATCATTGGCTGAAGCAATGGCGATTCCTTTAACAACTTCCAATAAGCTCACGGTGTTTCCGGTTCGTACATCCATACTTGATCCACCAGTTCTGTCTGCCTTGGCACTAATGCGCAATTCCTCTTCAGGAGAGACTTCACCGTCTTTGACCGCTTCATACACCAAATACAACGTTAATAGTTTGGTGAGCGATGCTGGTGCGATACGTTTATCAGCCTCCTGTTCGTACAACACTACGCTGTTTGTCATATCGTATAAAATTGCAGACTTCACATGTAACGGAAATACATCTTTGCGATGCACTGCCGACACAGCCTCCTGCGGAGGCTTGGAAATATCCAGATACCTCGGCAATTGCGTCGAGCAGGCGATCTCACCCGATATAACCCCATGCACCAGCACAAACGCGATGAGAAAGAATTTCCCAAGATGATTCAAAATATCGACGAAATACAAACGCCACGACCTGGAATCATTCATAAAAAACGTTCACCTCTCTGCATTGTCATTGCATCTTCCAACAATTCATGGTCAACACATTAAACTGTACGAAATAAAAAATGCATTCAAAACAGCTTACAGTTTTCTTTTGCGCAATTTTACGCTATGGACTTTTCTACTATAGGCTCCATGAAAGTCATTTCGTCACCGCACACACCACGGGATATTGGGGACATGCCTACAAAATGCATCATGACGGTGGATGACTCAATCACAGTCCGCCAAATGGTCTCAAACGCACTTCGCGAAGCTGGCTATGAGGTCATCGAAGCCGTTGACGGAAGCGACGCCCTTACCAAGCTGGTTGAAGATATCGCACTCGTCCTTTGCGACGTCAATATGCCTATGATGGACGGCTTGACGCTGGTCAAACATATCCGCGCAGACAAGCGGTATCAGTATATACCCATCGTGATGTTGACCACCGAAACGCAAGCGGATCGAAGAAAACTCGGTAAAGAAGTGGGGGCGACGGGTTGGATAGTCAAGCCGTTTACAGCAGAAAAACTCGTGGCTGTTGTCCGCAAATTTGTTAAATAACTCCCTCAGAACTTCTCTCGCCATGTACGCAGAATTATTTCAAAATGCCCCCATCGGCATGTACCGAAAGTCTCTTGATGGACATTTTCTGGCGGTCAACAACGCTATGGCCTCCATGTTCGGGTACGACTCTCCAGAGGCTTTTGTTCAGGCTATGCATACCACGCCGGATCATTATTATCTGGACGAGGATGAACGTGCGGATATCATGGAACGCCTCAAAGAAACACATCAAATCGAAAACATCGAAACCCAAGCGATCTGCAGCGATAACAATATTATCTGGATTCGGGAAACAATTCAGCTCATTCAAACGGATGAAGCTGCAGAGCCCATTATTATCGGATACGTTGAAGACACGTCGTTTACCAAAAGCACAGAATGGGCTTTGGCCGAAGTACAGGAAAAATATCGCGATATTGTCGATAACTCCGTCGAAGGAATTTTCCAGGCTACACTTGATCATCGTATCATAATGGCCAATATTTCCATGGCCCAAATGCTCGGCTATGAAAACCCGGAAGTCATGCTTGCCCAAAGTTGCAACATGCAAACCGACATTTTCTACGATCCAACCGATAAACTTCGCCTCGACATCGCACTTGAAAAAAACACTATCGTCACAAACTTTGAGGCGAGAGTCCGTCGGCAGGATGGGTCAATCATTTGGGCGTCGGTCAATGCCAGAGCTATCCGTGATGGTTCGGGAAAAGTGATTCTTCATGAAGGCTCTATGTTCGATATTACGGACAAGAAGCTTACCGAGGACAAAGTCCACCAAAGTCTGGAAAATTTTCGCACCCTTTTGCTCGACACCGCCCGCTCCCTGGCAAAGACCGTCGAAATTCGAGATATGTATACGTCTGGGCATCAGGAAAATGTGGCCGAACTTGCTGGGGCCATTGCCTGTATGATGGGATATAACGACGATGCCATTGAAGGAATTCGCCTCGCTGGCCTGCTTCACGATATCGGGAAAACGAGTATCCCTGCAGAATTTTTATGCAAACAAGGTTCGCTGGATGTGTTCGAAATGGGATTGATACGGGAACACCCGGTCACGGGGTATGAAATCCTTCAAAATATCCCCTTTCCGTGGCCCATTGCATCCATGATATTGCAGCATCATGAACGACTCGACGGATCAGGCTACCCCAAAGGACTCCAGGCGGACGATATTTTGCCGGAAGCCCGCATTCTCGCCGTTGCCGATGTGATCGAAGCTATGAGCTCTCATCGGCCGTACCGACCGTCACTCGGACTTGTGAATGCACTCCACGAAATAGAGACCAATGCCGGACGATTGTACGATGCGGACGCGGTAAGAGCCGCGCTCAAAATCTTTGAAGGAGTTGATGAATCAACGTCTTTCGAGGATGTACTGAAACTCTTGCCGAAAAGCTTCGAATAAGCACCTCTCGACGTCACAGCTTATTAATTGCCCCCAATATCCCAAGAGATACCCCCCTCTCACGCCTGCGACGGCGCTAAGACTTCTTCAAAGAAAAGCATCAAATTCTTCCAAAGCAAGTAAGCACCCCGTATTGAGTAAAACAACGTATCGCCCATTGAGGTCAAATCCGCCGTCTATATACGACTCCTCAACCCCGAGTCCAAACTTGGGTGTTTCATCCATGCTGAAAGATTGTTTTTTCTCGACAGAGTGAATGGCGTCGACACGTAAGCCAAAAAGAGCACTCTCTCCTTCTTGCTCTGCCTCAACAATGATAATGCTTGTATCCCGAGTAACTTGAACATCAGCAAAGCCAAACTTTCGTCGCAAGTCGACAACCGGAACAATCTTCCCTCTCAAATTCAGCACACCAATAAGAAAAGGGGGTGTTTCCGGCACGCGTGTCACGTGGCGTGCTGCAACAATTTCACGAACCCGCGGCAAGCGTATGGAAAATGCATCGTTCCCCAAAGAGAAGACAAGAAATTCTTTATTCGACGTAAGCATTGGCATCCCGCTCTCTTGCAAATGTGGCGTTTGTCGTTTTTCGCATGGCCACTTCAATCAGTCGTGGAACATCGATAATGAGTTGGACCCGACCATCACCACTGATGCTTGCCCCTGAGACACTTCTCACATTCCGAAAGACAACTCCCAAGTTTTTGACAACAGTCTGAAACTGTCCAAGAACCTCATCGACGACAACGCCAACACGCTTTCCATCAGATGAAACGATAACCATTTTAGCAGGGCTTCGGCATTCTCCCTCAAGTCCCACGACAGAGCGTAAACACAAATAAGGAATATACGTATCGCGATGCAAGAGAAGTTGTCTGTCTCCTGCTGCTGCATCCGGAACAACGAGGAGATCCACACATTCTTCAACCATTTGCAACGGAATAATATAGTGTTCTCCAGCGCATAGGACCTGGAGACCATCCATAATAGCCATCGTCAACGGGAGTTTAATCGTAAATGTTGTCCCTTTGCCGAGCGAAGACGTGATGGACAGGGTTCCTTGTAAGCTATCGATGCTTTTTTGGACGACATCCATACCAACCCCACGCCCCGAGACGTTGCTCACGGATTTGGCAGTAGAAAAACCTGGCCGCATAATGAGATGGTACAAATAGTCGTCATCATATTCATTATCTGCGCTTATTAAACCCTGCGTAATAGCCTTTTCCCGTACCTTCTGCGTATCGATCCCAGCCCCGTCATCGGTCACGCTTATGAGGACTTCTCCTCCAGCATGTTCAGCTCGAATCTCGATACGGCCTGTTGCCGGTTTCTTGACCTGGGCACGGGCTTCCGCGCTTTCTATGCCATGATCCATGCAGTTCCGTAAAAGATGCAACATGGGATCAATGAGTTTATCAACGACATTCTTATCCAGCTCCGTATCTTCGCCGACCGTGATCAGCTCGACGTCTTTATTCAGCTCTTGCGAGAGGTCGCGCACAAGTCGCCGAAAACGGCCGAAAACCGAGCCGATGGGCATCATGCGCATTTGCAGAGTATAAAATCGCAAATCATCGGAAAGACGGACGAGTTCTTCGGATATACTTCCGATAAGCACGTCGCGACGACCACGCTTTTTCGATACCTGAGTCAAACGTGATTGGAGGATAACCAGTTCCCCAACGAGATCCACGAGTTTGTCCAGTCGATCCTCAGCAACGCGAATACTGGCTTTACCGCATTTTGCTTTGGTTGCAGCATGTGTCTCTTTATCCTGCGGTTGCTCGGCCAAAGCAGCTTGAACATGCTGGCTGTCGCAACCACCAAATTCGAGTAACGAGTCTCCAACCACCTTGCTTGGCTGAAGTGCCTCGGTCAAATTTTGTGGGGAAACATGTCCCTTTTCAACAAGAATCTCACCAAGCCGCTTATGCGGTGTTTCTTCGGCCTCCGAATCAAGCTCCACACGTTCAATACGAAGCGATGCATCGTCCTCGACGAATAAAAACACATCACGCACCACGCTTTCATCGCATTGTGTCGCAAGAACAATTTCCCACCAGAAATAACACACCTCCGGCTCATATTCTTCACTAAGAAGGGGAATTTCGTCGTGATGCGCGAAGATGCATGCCGCTCCAATATCCCGTAATTCATCGAATAATATGGCTGGGTCCATACCCAAACGAAGAATATCTTGTTTTGGAATAAATTGAATTTGATAAACAACGGGGGCATACGTTGCCGATCCTTCGGCATATGATTCCGACACACCGTTGTGTGGCGCATTGGATTGAGAAGATGTTTTATCACATAATCGCCCAATGCGCTCTACAACTGAACGTTTTTGCTCTTTTTCCTGGTCGGTAAGATCACGTTCAGGGTCAAGCATAATCGCGATAATATCCCGACCAACCAATGCCGTGCTAAGCAGTTCGTTACTCACCACCAAGTCACCTTGGCGCGCCTTGTCAAAGACGGTTTCGAGGTCATGAGCAAACGCAGAGACCTCATCGAAACCAAACATGGCTCCAGAGCCTTTGATGGTGTGCAACGATCTAAAAACTTGATTCAACAGATCGATATTGTCAGGCTCATTTTCCAACTCAAGCAACACGGCTTCGAGTTCGCTCAAATGCTCATGACATTCATCAAGAAACGTCTGGGTGAATTCCGATGAAGACAAACTCATACAGCTGCCTCGCCAGGCTGAAAGAGCCCGAGGGAAGGGCTGAAGAACCCGATTCTCTCGGCATATGCCTCAACACTTGAACAACCACTCCCAACAAGCTGCAATGTACGATTTTGCGCAACGAGAGATTTTTCCAGCGCGCACAACATTTGAAAAAATGATGAATCAACGCGAGTCAATCCGGCGATGTCGAGAACAACATCACCGGTTTCTTTCAAGCATGATAAAAATGCCTGCTTGATCTCTTCAGACTGCTGAATCGTAGCGACGCCTGAAAGCGCAAGCTGCATCCCCTTCCCTGTCTTTATGACAGTGAATATAACGGAGTCCGGCATCAGCGCCTCTCTTCGTGGCAATACATAAAGGAGACAATACGTTTTCTCAGTGTGAAAACAACCGTAACAGCCACTCTTTTAGTATTTTTCAAAATCATCATCGTTGCTGTCATCCGTTTCGAAGTCAGTCATTTGAAGACTGATGCCTTGCGTGGTCTTGTGCTGAGCAGATTCCAAAGACGGTTTCTGACGAACAGGCCGCCGTCGAGCTTGACCAGACGGAATAGCATGACGAGTAGACAAAATTTCGATTTTGAAAAAGTCCACAGCTTCACGGAGCAGATCGGCTTGTCCAGATAATTCTTCAGATGTTGAAGACATTTCCTCCGCCGAAGAGGCATTACTTTGAATCACCTGGTCAAGTTGTTGAATCGCCTTGTTAATTTGCTGGGCACCAGAGCGCTGTTCACGGCATGCCGCGGAGATTTCCTGAATGAGTTCCGCGTTTTTCTGGATGTCTGGAACGAGATTTTTGAGCATTTCTCCGGCTTCTTCAGAAACCGTAAGTGATGACGTGGACAATTCGGTGATTTCGGCGGCAGCTTCCTGACTTTGTTCAGCCAGCTTGCGAACTTCTGAAGCGACAACGGCGAATCCACGACCATGTTCTCCTGCACGAGCCGCTTCGATTGCCGCGTTCAGAGCAAGCAAATTAGTCTGCCTGGCGATTTCTTCAATAACGGATATTTTCTCTGCAATATCACGCATGGCCACGACGGCCTTTTGCACCGCTTCACCACTTTGTGCAGCATCCACCGCCGATTTTCCGGCAATACGTTCTGTCTGCTGAGCATTGTCGGCGGTTTGTTCGATGTTCGAGGTCATTTCTTCCATCGACGAAGATACTTGCTCAACGCTGGCAGCCTGTTCTGTCGCTCCTTGAGACAACGATTCAGCCGTCGCCGACAATTCTTCACTTCCCCCGGCCACATTTTCCGCTCCAGACTGTACTTTGGACACAACATCCTGAATGGCAGCCACCATATTGCTCAGCGAGCGCATGAGAATATCATTTTCCGATCGCTCTTTCACAACGACCCGCAAGTTCCCACGGGCAAGTTCGCCGGCTAAGGCAGTAATTTCCTTTTCGGCCCTGACCATTTCTTTCATGGCGCCATATACACCGCCAGCATTCCGCGTCTCGTCAAAGGAAATATTGAGATCCCCTTGGGATACTTTTCCGGCGATAAGAGCCAAGTCTTTGGGTTCGCCACCCAAGCTTTTCATAATAGACCGCGTAATGAGAATGGAAATAAGAATGGCAAGAAGCATTCCGACACCCGATGCAATACCAAGCCACATTTTACTGGAGATCATCGCGGCATTGTACGCACCAGTCGCTTTTTCATTTTCTTTTGAAAGCAATTCTACAATTTGATCAAGAGGAGCAACCGTTTCATCATGTGCAACGGCCATTTTTTGCGACTGAGACTGAATTTGTTCATCAATAGCCAACGCCTCATGCGCCTCATCGACAAGAGATTTCCGATAGGCTTCGAGCGCGGACATAGTTTCATGTATCGCCAATTCTACTTCAGCATAATTTTTTGACGAGGCAACGCCACTCGCTTCCATTTCTGGAAGCAGCTTGGAATAAATCAACTCAAAAGCCTGCGTTCCCGACTGGGTAAAACGGTTTGCGAGCTGCTTTTCTTCATTTGTGTCCGCAATACTTTGAAAGGCAAGGCCTCCGTCTTTGAATTTATCCCGCGCTTTCATGAGTTCGGCACGGGCAGCGGTAAAATCTCGTCGATAGGCGACATCGGACAAGATGGAAAACAACCCTTCTACCGACATGGCAATGTCAAAGATCTGCATTGTATTTCGAACATGTTGCGATGAAACACTGCGAGATTTCAGCAACGGCAATATCTCGTTCTGAAAACGTGTCGCCATAGCCAGATATCGCTCACCGAACTGTTTGGACAACGCAACTTCTTCTTCCGTATCAACCAATGATGCCACCAAGGCGGAATCTCTGCGTATATTCTCTTTTAATTCCTCGAACTCCTGTTCAGTCTGATCAATCTTGTTTCTGAACATGGCGTTGGCAATGAACGCGCCAAACTCATCAACCCTCATGTCGACTTCAGTAATACGCAAAGCGTCGTCTGATCGTTTCATCTGCTCCGTATGAAGGGTATCCATCGTATCCAAAGAATAAAATTGATAGACCCCGAGACCAAGAAAAATAACAACAACGGTCAAAAAGCCTCCCATCAACTTGGTACCGGTCTTGACGTTTGCGAGCGACACGATTTACCTCCATCGCGTTGAAACAACCACTATACTATCCTCTGCCTTTGACGGTATTCAAACGATAGCAGGAAGGACCTTGACTATCGTTTCCTCTTATGCCCAAAAAACTTATTATTTGTCGAATACAAAATTTTCTTATTTTTCATTAGATTTTCATGGAGAAAACAAAAGCACTGCAGGGCACTAACCTTTTTCACAAGAAGACGTAATGACAATACAATGACAAATGCATGCTATTATTTAACAAAAAGAATGATTACCATTTTTATGATGTAATTAAAAAAGCGCCTCTGAAACGTATGGTGTTTCAGAGGCGCTTTTTTTACAAAAAGTCAGTTACTACATTGACTAATGCGTCAATACCCGCTCAAAACGATTTTCTTTCAGTTCTATGAGGTATCGAGCAAAATCATGCGCAGTAGTAAATATTTTATCCGAACCAATACATTGTACGGCCTCGGGGACAGATCCTTGAAAGGCAGAATCTTCATGTATCCACCAGCAACCTGCCGGAATATGAGACTGACAACAACTGGAGACAAAACCTTCTTCTGCTTTGCCCCACCGTGTTCCTTTCGTTTTCGGAAGGTTGGAACACAAATGGCTGGCTAACCGATCGATATCTGCTTCAGTGATAGCATTTTTTTTCCGCCAATGTTCAATACGGCGAACCTCTACGGCAAGTTTGCGAATTTCCGAATACAGGGAATCCAGCATATCCATGTCATATGAGAAGGTTCGCCGCCGGCCACAGGAGTCGGCAACATGAAAGTACCGGTCGCGAGCAATGTCCTTTCCGCCTGTCGAAGCAGGATGATATCCCGTAGGCAGCAGTTCCGCTACGAGACGGCACAACCCGGCCGGCACAGAATGATTTTCCTCAGTCACTTCATTTTGCATGATGCTTCACCTCTCAAGCCGAAAAAATCCGATCAGGCCAAGGCCTGTTCGGAGGGTGCGGCTTCATGGTTGGAATGATCTTTTGAACGTACAACGGCAAAAAGCGCGTCGAGCGACGCCGTTCAAAGGAAGCGCGGGTTATTTACGCATTCAACACGTCATTGTAAAGTATTTTTATGTTACAATTGTATTTTTTCTTCTTCGCAACAGAGATGCACATGCAAAACAACAAGATTATTCCTGAAAAAACAGGCTATTCCACGATGTCACGTTCACGTACACCCACAAGATACAGAATGCTGTCCAGCCCCAACGTCGAGATAGACTGACGTGCCCCTTTCTTGACGACGGGTTTGGCGTGAAATGCAATACCAAGTCCGGCAAGGTTGAGCATAGGAAGATCGTTGGCACCATCGCCGACAGCAATGACCTGCTGTAAGCTTATATTTTCTTTCATGGCAATCTCTTTCAAAAATTCGGCTTTCCTCGTCGCGTCGACAATCTCTCCAACAACTTCCCCTGTCACCACGCCATCCTCGATAGCAAGACGATTTGCGTACAGGTAGTCAATGCCGAGACGCTTTTTCAACAACTCACCGAAATAGGTAAACCCACCGGAAATAATAGCAATTTTATAACCAAATCGTTTAAGATTCACGATAAGACGCTCGGCCCCTTCCGTCATGGGCAACCGGTCGGCAACAACTTGGAGACGGGACTCGTCGAGCCCCTTGAGTAAACGTAAGCGCCGACGCAAGCTTTGTTTAAAGTCGATTTCTCCACGCATGGCCGACTCGGTAATGGCCTTAACCTGGTCTCCCACACCGGCTTCAACAGCTAACTCGTCGATAACTTCTGTTTGAATCAGTGTAGAATCCATATCAAACGCAACAAGACGCCGGTTTCGACGAAAGACGCTATCTTCCTGAAAGGCAATATCCACTTGCAAATCACCCGATAAACGCAAGAAAGCGCCGCGCAACCCATTAATATCATGGGGCTGACCACGTACGGAAAATTCGACACATGCCAATCGCCTGGACTCGGCTCCCCCGAGAGGGGGCCTTCCAGTCAAACGCGTGATGACATCAATATTCAAATTATGCTCGGCCAGAAGCTGAGAGATGGCAGCAACCTGCTTCGCCGTCACTTGACGCCCTAACAACGTGACAATATGACGCGGTTTGCCTTCTGCCTCGACCCAAGCACTATAGTCGTTCTCATCAACGGGAGTAAATCTGATATCAACTCCAAGCTTATGAGCCGTAAACAGCAATTCCTTGATGACAGGAGCGGATTCAGCCGTAGGCGGTATGGAAATGAGCATTCCCAGCGAAAGACTTTCATGAATAACGGACTGGCCAATATCGAGAATAGCAATATCATACGAGGCCATTGCCGCGCACAAATTGGCCGTCAAACCAGGCCTGTCGGGCCCGTACACTTGAATAAGAATAAGTTCGCGCATAAGCATATCCGGCTTTTGTAACAGCGTTGACACAGACCCGGGACAGCCGCGTCGCGGGTGCGCTGTCTCCAATACGCATACACGACACGGTTGGCAAGGTTCTACCAACCTTGTCATCGGGCCTTACAGTGCTTATTCTTTTTATGAAAGGGAAATACGGTGGAGGCCGGGATACCCTAGCCATTCCGCCCGTCTGTTGACTAGGCGAAAGAAGGCTTATACGTCCGGCCCCCCACCGATCCAGAAAAGAATGCATCGGAAATACGCTTCCGACGCATTCTTATTTTTTATTTCGATGCACCCAATGGATAGGGATCATTGTATACTGCAACGTCTTTATATCGGCCCATCATAGAACGTGGACCATCAGGACCGAAAGGCCGTCCATGTCCAAGAAACCATGGTCCAGTCGCGCTTACATGGACGGGACCGATATGATGGGCAACTTCGAGACCATCGACCATAATTCCCATGCCCTCGTCTCCCCAATAGACAACGATGGTATGCCACGCTTTTGAGTCAGCAAAAAGCCCTTTCGGATAGCGCCATCGTGCTTCAAGAATACCGCCTGGACGACGTATGGCAAACGCCAACGCGTTCTGAACCGGATTGAGAACAAGACGAAAGGCACCGTGTACGCCTGTGTCAAACCCCATAGAATCCAAGAGATATCCAGCGAGCACCGGTCGCCCCATCGGTCCGTGGTGATCGGGATTTGGCAAAGAATACGTTCGGGCAATCCCGGCGGCCGGACTGAATGCGAACGCAATACTTCCCTGCTTCCCGGGAATAACATCTCCAGGCAAGGCAAGATATGCCGATAAGTTTCCTAAAGCGACACCAGATTGCCCTGTTCGAGCAAGCCAGGCTGTCACTGTATTTCCGGGATAGACGTTTTGACGACCGGGCATACGGTAATCAGGCAAAACAGGGTGGGCATCATCAAGCGGGGCACGCCAAATGGGCAACACCCACTCAGGAACAGAAGGCTTTTTTTGAGGTGAAGAAACGGTGGGTTCGAGAGTATTGGCTTGAGGACTGCTTTCCATTTCCTGCGAACCCGACATATCGTCCTGCGTTGTCATGGTCTGGTCTACGGTCTCAGGTTCCATCACACTGCTTCCTGATTCCATCCCCATTCCTTTTTGCTCTTGGCTTTGCTCTTCGCCAGAGCCAACAGCCTGTGACATGGATGAATCGGGAGAAAGAGATAGCGTCGATGCTGCGCCCGCACCCTGGCCAGTTTCCTGCCCCATCCCTTCATTGCCCATACCAGCCATACTTTCATCATGTCCCGACTCTCCCCCCTCGGGCCAATTCGATGCAGTCTGGCTTGCACTCTCTGTCGCCGTCATGGGGCTCTCTTGCATGTGCCCCATCATCCCAGGCTCAGCGGAGGGAGTTGAAGATAATGGAGGAGGCGGTGTCACGGTTTGTATAACGCTATCGGCCGGCGTTGGAGTCGCTTCACTCTTGCTAGGCTCTGCGGCTGTTGTCGGCTTTGTCTCCGTTGCCGTCTGGGCATCAGGACTCGGGGTTGCCGTTGTCTGCTGAACATCCGTCGTGGTCGTATTGGTCTTCCCAAGCATCAACCCAATGACAATCAACACTGCCGCAACGGCGCCGAGCAGAATGAACATGCGCCGAGAACTTCCGGGAACAGCATTTTGCGTTTCTTCCGTTGTTTCCAGTTTAATATCTTCCGCTGTATTCATTGAGGGAGACGTCTTCTCTTCAGGTCCACCATGATCGTCCTGTACCTCGTCGATCACGGCTTCATCGTGTGATGCTGAAGGCGTATCGGTAACGCCATCTCCTCCAGTCGGGGTATTTGTCTCCTCGGGCAGAGTCTCCGATGCGGGCTGATTCGCTTCGGGGACATCCTCAGGAGCTGATTCGGCGCTCTGTTTTTCTTCGTGTTGTGCCACATCGGACTCAGGACTATCTGGAGCAGAAACGTCTGGTGTTTCTGACTTCGCGTTGCCGGATTGCGTATTTTCTTCCGATGTTGTCGTTTCTGAATTGACATCGTTTTTCGTGGCGGTCTCCTGCTTTTTTTCAGGTCCGCCACCGGTTTCTTCGTCAACCGACATGCCTGCACGCCACTGCACAGAACAAAACCAGCCCGAAAACAACACCTGGCTGCCTCTTTTCATCATGACTCTTCCTCCTGGAACGTCGAATCATGTGTTGTCGGCCGTGTTTACAGACTGCGCAACCTGCGCTCGAATGCGGCAGACTCCACATTGTTCAAACGTTGTTGGAAAACCACACTCCGCACACGCAACAAGCTTTTCTCCGTTATGATCAGCGTGCTTTTCAAAAGCGGGTCTCCCCTGTTTCAGAAACAGTTCATAGAACGATAATTTCGACCCTGGACTCGTATTCTCAAGCTCCGACCACATTTTTTTATGCCCGGTAAACGACGCTCCCGGACTATAGGGACATGGATGCTTGCCGTGCTCGATACCATTGAGAAAACAATAGGCTGCGGTTTCGAATTCAGAATTTCTATACAACGGTTTAATTTTTCGCACGAATTTGCCTTCCGCCGGTAAGACCGGGCCTTGATCGCTCAAGTACGCCGTATCCCAACGGAGTGTGTTAGCAAAAAGACGACTGACTTCATCATCCAGGTTATGTCCAGTTGCTAATGCGTCAAAGCCCTCTTCATACGCAATTCTGTTAAAATAATGCCGTTTAATTTTACCGCATACGGAACAAATAGGCCGTTTGACCGTGGCTTTCACTGCAGGAATTGGTAA
Source organism: Desulfovibrio inopinatus DSM 10711 (assembly GCF_000429305.1). Lineage (NCBI taxonomy): Bacteria > Pseudomonadati > Thermodesulfobacteriota > Desulfovibrionia > Desulfovibrionales > Desulfovibrionaceae > Desulfovibrio > Desulfovibrio inopinatus. The sequence continues at coordinate 529,665 of NZ_AUBP01000001.1, read as the reverse complement.
TCCGGCCGAAGCTGTTTCAAACACCATGAACGGAAAACCATGTTTTTGGCAAAATGATTCTACAAATGTTCTCGCCTGTCTCGACGACTCCCCAATGCCAAGATCAATATGCAGTCCGGTGACATTATATTCCAACCGAGACAACACATGCATCAGGGCAAGAGAATCTTTACCACCGGAGAGTGCGACAAGCACACGATCTCCCGGAGCGATCATTTTCTTTTTCTCCACGGCCCTGGCGACTTGGCGCTCAAAAAACGTGAGAAAACAATCAGGACAAAATCCGGTATGATGGCTGGGTAAACACACGGCGGCGACTTCACCGCAACGACGACATTTCATGCTTCAAACTGCCTTTTGTTACTTCGGACCGCCACGGCGGTCACTTCTCTCCTGTAAAACGTCAACAAACCGTAACGCCACAGGCCCTGCAGACCTGATACTTAACCTCGAGACATGACTGGGCGGATGCGGATCGTGTCGCCATCGCGAAATTTTCTGTCTGGGGTCAAAAGTTCCCCTTCGCGAATAACAAGCGCATCGTTTCGCTTGAACCCAAGTTTCCCTAGAAGTTGCAATACTGTATTCAACCTTGGGAAAGTCAAGACGTTTTCATCGGGCTCAATAATGACTGTAATCACACGCAACTCCTTGATTCGGATTTCACTCGCTGGTACATCGCTTCGGTAGTCCTTTGAAAACGTGTTGACCGAAGCGTTTTTTTTAAGCATATAATGATGTCAGATTTGGTTTCAAAGCACGCCCCAACCTCACGGGTAAGGAGATACAGCTTATGAGCGGTAAGAAAGTTCTAGTCGTAGACGACGAAAAACATATTCGCATGCTCTATCAAGAAGAGCTTGAGGGTGAAGGTTATGAGGTTGTCACCTCTGACGGAGAGGAAGATATCCTCAACCTGCTTCAACGCGAAAATCCAGATGTCGTCGTATTGGACATCAAGCTTGGTCCAAACCGCTCCGGCCTGGATCTTTTGCAGGAAATCCGCGGAAAAGACCAGGTTTTGCCGGTCATCCTGAGTACAGCCTACGATAGCTTTCAACATGACCTCAAGTCTATTGCGGCCGACTACTATGTCGTCAAGTCCGTGGACTTGGGAGAACTCAAGTCGAAAGTCAGTCTCGCGTTGCAAAAGAAAAAAGCGTCTTAACAGAGACGTTCTTCTTTTCTCGACGTTACTAGTGCCCGGAATTTTTACGACGGGGCGGGTTTGAAATTACGATTTCAACCCGCCCATTTTGTACGTGTTCCGTCTTTTTTCTTGCCCCCTTCACCAGGACATGCTACCCGCCGCCCATGTCAAATATCGCTCATACAATTCAGCTCATCACCTTGATGGCTGTTCCGATGCTTTTGGCTGTTGTATGTCATGAAGTCGCCCACGGATATGTTGCCTACCTTTTAGGCGACCCAACCGCTAAAAATGCCGGACGACTGACCCTCAACCCTATTAAACACCTTGATTTTCTGGGGACACTGACTTTTATCGTCACCCAAATGATCGGGTGGGCCAAACCCGTTCCCGTTGACTCTCGATATTTCAAAGATCAGCGAAAAGGGGTTATTCTTGTCTCGTTAGCCGGGCCGATGACAAATTTATTTTTGGCCTTTCTTTTTACAATCCTGTCCAGACTTATACCACATTTTATCACCATCATTCCGCCAGAGTGGCAGCAGACGATCTTCGTCCCGGTATTTGAGATGGCGAAGTTAGGCATTCAGATCAATTTGATTCTGTGCCTCTTCAACCTCATTCCCATTCCTCCGCTCGATGGCAGCCAGATTCTTGCAGCCTTACTTCCGCCCCATGCTGCATACCAATTTATGCAATTCGGCCGCTATGGCTTTCTTATTATCCTTGCGCTTGCCATCTTCGGGCTTCTCGGACGAATCCTGTTACCTGGCGTCCAATTCCTGTATATGACGATGCTTGCCGCCACTTCCTGGATATCCTAATCCACGCCTGATCTGAAAGCCGACTGATGTCGGCCCATCTCAAACTTTAGCGAGGTTCGAAATGCCCAAACCAAACAATCGCATTGTCTCGGGAATGCGTCCCACTGGCCCTCTTCATCTCGGTCACTATTTTGGCGTTCTGGCCAACTGGGTCAAGCTGCAACAGGAGTATGACTGCTTCTTCTTCGTAGCCGATTGGCATGCCCTCACAACCGAATATGCCGAGCCGAAAAAAATCAAAGGTTTTATTCCCGATCTCGTCAAAGATTGGATCACCGCCGGAATGGATCCCGAACGCTGTGTCATGTTCCAGCAGTCTCAAATCAAGGAACATGCGGAACTCCATCTTTTGCTTTCCATGGTTACTCCAGTAGGATGGCTTGAACGCAATCCAACGTATAAAGATCAGCTCGAACAGCTTGCTGCCAAAGACCTGAATACCTACGGTTTTCTTGGGTATCCTGTTCTTATGGCAACCGATATTCTGATGTATCTCCCTAAAGCGGTTCCGGTCGGCCATGATCAGCTTCCGCACCTTGAGCTGACACGTGAAATCGCTCGGCGTTTCAACCATTTGAATGGGGATTATTTTCCCGAACCCGAAGCCCTGCTTACCCCCCAATCCAAGCTTCCCGGACTTGATGGGCGCAAAATGAGCAAAAGCTACGGCAACTCCATTGCTCTGTCCGAGTCTATCCCGAGTCTCAAGAAAAAAATCATGAGCATGCTCACCTGCACCAAGCGAGCTCGACTTCAGGATCCAGGTGATCCCGACGATTGCAACTTGTTTCCGTACCACGAGCTCTTCACCGACAAATCTCACTTCCCGGAAATTATCGAAGGCTGCAAAAACGCCACATGGGGATGTGGAGACTGTAAAAAGCTGCTTTTTACCGGCCTGTCTGCGTTTATGGAGCCTTTCCTTGAACGCCGCTCGGCCTTAGAAAAAGATAAGAACCTTGTGTGGGATATTCTGTCCGACGGGAATGCCAAAGCAAGAATATGTGCTGAACGCACAATGGAAAAAATTCGGAAAAAATTGAATTTTTAGAGTTCATACCGCTTCCGGCGGTACTGAGCAGAAGGGAGAGAACGAGATATTCTTTTGAAAAAAAATATCTCGTTCTCTCCCTTCTGCTTTTGTGATATATTATCTCCTTCTCCCATAGGCCACGCATACTGTCCTCGTGACACAAATCGAGAGAAAGGGAAAAAAATGGGAGAGACAGTCCAAGAAGAAAAACGAGGAATTCCTCCCCTACGTTCCCCCCAGTCCGTTAGAGGCATCTCCAACTATTTTTTATAAAACCCAGGAACAAACAAAATAATAACGGTATAAATTTCAAGACGGCCAAGGAGCATGCAAAGCATAAGCCCCCATTTCGCCAAACCAGGGATCCCTGCATAGTTTTCAGTCGGACCGACGTTGCCGATACCAGGACCAATATTTCCTATACACGCAAGCACCGAAGCGAAGGAGGTCACAACGTCAACCCCTGTGCCGGCGACAAGGAAGCTGGTGACAAACAACAAACCAAGCCAAAGGACAGTAAATCCCCACACGCCGTGCATAACTTCGGCAGGAACGACTTTCCCCCCAAACTTGACGCGAACGACCGCGCGAGGGTGAATCACACGAACAAGTTCTTGCGAACAATGCTTCAGGAGAAGCATGATACGCATGATCTTCATGCCTCCACCTGTCGAACCGGCACATCCACCGAGGAACATACAAAAAAGCAGTAAGCACTGCGTAATGGGGGGCCAAAGTTCATAATCAGCCGTTGCATAGCCGGTGGTTGTCAAAATCGATGCGACTTGAAACGCGCCGAATCGAGCGGAACTGTTGACCGAGTCATAATTGACACCATATACCGCGACAATGATGATCAATGTGACAATGCCAAAAAGCAAAAGAAACGAACGGCATTCCGGATCTTTCCATAAGGCCATAGGGCGGCCTTTGATCATCTGATAGTGCAATGCAAAGTTGATCCCTGCAACGAGCATGAAGAAAGTGATAACCCAATCAATATAGGAACTATCAAATGCTGCCACGGAAGCGTTTTTTGTGGAAAATCCTCCCGTTGCCATCGTCCCGAAGGTATGACACAGGGCATCGAATACATCCATTCCTCCGAACATAAGCAAAATGGTCTCTATAATGGAAAAAAGAATATACACCTTCCATAAGACCATCGCCGTATCTTTAATCCGAGGTTTGAGCTTGTCAGGAATAGGGCCAGGAACTTCAGCTTTGTAGAGCTGCATTCCTCCGACCCCAAGAAACGGAAGAATGGCAATCGAGAGAACAATAATTCCCATACCACCAAGAAAATGCGTCAGGCTCCGCCAAAAAAGAATTCCCCTGGGAACGGCTTCAATATCAGTCAGAACCGATGCCCCGGTCGTCGAAAAACCGGAGATTGATTCAAACAGACAATCGGTCACATTGGGAAAAATATCGCCAAAAAAGAACGGAAGCGCTCCGACGACCGTTGCTGCAGTCCAGCCCAGAGTGGTGATTGCCATGCCTTCACGGTGATTAAGCTGGGCAACTTTCTCGCCACGAGGAAAAAACACCAGAAACAGCAGGCCTCCGGCAAAAAGGCTTGTTACAGTCGACATGAGCAGCGGAGTCAGGCCGGCATCGTTATAATAGACGGAAAAGCCGAGAGCCGGCAGCATGCACAGCCCTATCGCCGCAATCAACACGCCAATGACATGAAAAACATATTTCCATCGCACGGCTAGCTCTCCGCTTGACCGGCGAGAAATTGCTCAACACGCGGTATATTTTTTTGCGTGGACAAAATGATGAGATGGTCTTTGGGTTTGATAACGGTTTCCCCCATGGGAATAATGACGGACTCTCCCCGAATAATACATACAAGCAAGGCCACTTTATTCAAACTCAAATCTTTGAGCGGACGGCCAACGAGAACAGACGAAGACAACGCTTCGGCTTCAAGGACTTCGGCCTCATCATTCTTGATTGATACGGCTGAAATCACTTTGCCTTTTCGAATATTATGTAAAATGGAATTAATAGCAGACAGACGGGGGCTGACGATGTGATTAACACCTATTGCCTTGACCAGTGGCATATACGCAAACTTGTTGATCCGCGTAATTGTTTTGGCAGCTCCAAGACGTTTGGCGAGCAGACAGGACAAAATATTCGTCTCTTCGTCGCCGGTCAAAGCAACAACAAGATCCATATCCGCTATATTTTCCTCTTGAAGCAGCTCATGGTCTGTTCCATCCCCCAAAAGGACAATAGCTTTGTCCAGTTCACTCGACAGGAAATCGCCACGCCGTGGTTCCATATCGATTATTTTTGTATTGATGGAACGACTATCGAGAGCTTTGGCCAAGAGATACCCAATCTTACCGCCGCCAATGATCAACACATTGCGAATGGACTGTCCTCGAGCACCGAACAACTTGAGCGATTCCAACAAGTCTCCGGCCTGACAGACGAGATAAATAAGATCTCCAGATCGAAGTCGATCACTTCCTTTGGGGATAATAAGACGATCATCGCGAATAATGGCCGCAATTATAATATGCAAACCATCCAAGTGCTCACGCAGGTGCATGAGCTTCATGCCATCAAATTCCGATCCTTCAGGGAGCGGAACTCCGATCATTTTTACCCGACCATCGGCAAAATCTTTGACCTCAACGGCGCCAGGGGCTTCGATGATACGAAGAATAGAGTTCACGACCTCAACATCAGGATTGATGACCATGGAAATATTGAGCAGATCTTTTGCCAGCGCCCCTTTGAAATCCGTATATTCGTCATTTCGAATACGAACGATCTTCCGTGTTTGCGGGGAGAGTTCGTTGGCAAAAAAACAGGCGATAAGATTGATTTCGTCGCTGTTGGTTACGGCAAGAAGGACTTCCGCTCCTGTAATGCCCGCGTCTTTTAGTACTCGTGGACTTGATCCAGACCCTTTTATTGTCTGAACATCTAGATTCTCGGAGACGCGTTTGAGCGCTACGCCACTCAAATCAATTACAACAACGTCTTTGTTTTCGCGCGAAAAGCGTTCAGCGAGATGAAAGCCAACTTCACCTGCGCCGACAATGACGATACGCAAATCACTACTCTCCTTGCCGAAATGAGTTTGCGCAGGACGCATCCCTGTGCGCCTGATTTCATAGAATTTTCCCCATCCGTCTTCTGTTCACAGGGGATACGCTAGGGTTAGCATAACTTCAAGGCATAAGGGAAATTTGAATATTCCAGAAGAGAAAATTGATTGGGGGCCCGAAGGCCCCCTGCGCAGGAGTTGAAGGAGAGGTCTGAACAACAACTATTCATTGCCGTCTCTTGCTTCTCTATTTAGCAATTACCGGGCCAACACCTCTCTCCTCAAAAAAGCCAGCGTTTTCAAGACAAATCCCAAAAGCTCTTTCACTATTGCGATGATGTTTTACTGAAAAAATGGAATAAATTACGAAAAAAAAGGAATTATTACGAAAAAAAAGCACTCACCGAGTGAGACGTGTGCCAATCTGATATTTTCGAATTAAATCATATAAGCGAGACACGGATAATCCTGACATTAGCGAGGCATCCTTCACTTGCCCCTGACAAAGCAACATTAATTCTTGAACATATCGTTTTTCTGCCCCTTCCAATACCTCTCGACGAAACGATTTCCATGGCGGCATGGATCGATTGCCCCCAAGTGGCAAGTCAACGCCTGCAGCCAAAACATCGGAAACGTCGGCCCGAGTATTTACGGTTGCACGTAAGACTTGAATACGAATTTCATCGGGAAGGTGCTTGGGGTATAAGACCGGCTGATCTCGGTGTTGGAGCAACACACGTTCAAGCGTGTTGAATAACTCACGAATATTTCCAGGCCAGGTCAACTCTCGCAACGTCTGAAAAAACTCTTCAGAAAACCCTTTTGTCGGAATACGATATCGGTCACATAACCGATTCATATGGGCTACAGTCAGCGGTTTGATATCTTCCTTGCGGTCACGCAGGGCAGGCAAATGGATAACCATGGTTTGTAACCGGTACAACAAATCACTTCGAAAGGTATCGTTCCCCGCCATTTCTCCAAGGTCTCGGTTTGTGGCCGCCACCATGCGGAAATCGCTTTCCCGCTCGGTTTTTGAGCCTACAGGCCGGTAACGGCGCTCCTGCAAGACACGTAAAAACGCCTTTTGCAGCGAGGTGGGCAATTCGCCAATCTCATCGAGAAACAGCGTCCCACCGTCGGCCATACCGACCAATCCTTCGCGATCGCGATCTGCCCCGGTAAAAGCGCCTTTTTTATGACCGAAAAGAACACTCTCCACGAGAGTTTCTGGCAAAGCAGCACAGTCTACCACCACAAAATTTTCGCCAGCGCGGGCACTATTGGCGTGAATTGCACGAGCAAACAACTCTTTGCCCGTCCCGGTTTCTCCTGTGATGAGTACACTGGCATCGGAATCGGCAGCCTGTGCGACAAGGTCCAGACTGGCCTCGATTCGCGGGCTGTTGCCGATGATACCTTCACGTTTGAGTGCAACTTTTGGTTTTTTGGCTATCTTATGGCTTCGATATTCCAAAGCCCGCACCAAGGGTAATTCCAGAGTCTTCCAGGTGACAGGCTTCTGGATATAGTCCCATGCACCATTTTTTATGGCAAGCTCCGGCCCTTGAGGATCATTTTCCCCCGTTACAATAATGACTTCAGGGGTCGATGGTGCGCGTTTAATATCAGGAATAAGGGTCAGTCCCTTTCCATCGGGAAGATGGATATCAAGAAACACCACATCGAATTCTCCTTCACAAAGGAGTTCTCGGGCCTTATGCAACGTCCTTGCCTTACCGACTTCATGCCCGGCTTTGCGAAGAAAAATACCAAGAGTCTCGCTCAATATACGGTCGTCATCAACCAAAAGCACCGTGGCCATGCATTGCCTCATCTGCACGTATAGGAAACTATCTCACACAGCTTCTTTACACGAAAATCCTGGAGCACTCCATTGTTCTTCGTGAAACCAGATTTTACCATGAGGAAAACAGCGTGTTACATCGTAAAAGCGAGGACAACACGATGTGATCAAAAAAGAAATATCTGCGAAACATTCCTGTTACAACGATCATTATATAGACAAGGTGTATCATAATAGAAAAGGGAGCTCCCTGCAATGCAGGAAGCTCCCGTGATTGAAACACAAAGAAGAAGCAGATTACTCAGCGGGCTTGCTGTCGGCCACGACTTTTTCGGCCACAATGGGAGGGCACTCTTCGTAATGGTCGAAATCAAGAGAAAACATACCCAAGCCCCCTGTCATGGAGCTGAGTGTTTTCGCATATTCCTGAATTTCGCTCATGGGAACATGTGCCTGCACTTCCGTGACCCCGGCTGTCGAATCCGAGCCAAGCACTTTTCCACGCCGCGAAGACAGGTCACCAATGACATCTCCCATGAATTCATCCGGTATCGAAACCGTGATCAACGCAATGGGTTCAAGCAACACTTGCTTCAATTTTTCGCAGGCAGCCTTGTACGCCAACGACCCGGCAACTTTAAAGGCCATTTCAGACGAATCAACCGTATGGAACGATCCATCATACAGAGTCACTTTGAAGTCTACCAACGGATATCCGGCCATAGGTCCTTTCCGAGACGCTTCCTGGACCCCTTTATCGACTGCCGGGATAAACTGTTTAGGTATAGCACCGCCAACAATGGCGTCATGGAATTCGTAACCGGAGCCACGAGTCAAAGACTCCACGCGAATCCAACAATCGCCGAACTGGCCACGTCCACCTGTTTGTTTTTTGTGGCGCCCTTGCACCTCGACTTTCCCCTTGACGGTTTCTCGGTAGGGAATTTTCGGTGCTTTAAGCACAATATCCACTTTAAAACGACGCTTGGCCTTTTCAACGGCAATTTCGATATGCGATTGTCCCATACCCGAAAGCAAGATATCACCTGTTTCTTCGTCACGCGTCAGGCGCAAGGTCACATCTTCTTCCAAAAGCTTCTGAATGGCCGAGTAGACTTTGTCTTCCTCGCCCTTTTCCTTGGGAGCCAGGGCATATGTAATCATCGGATTATTCAAGGACGGCAACATAACTTTGAACGGTGCTTTTTCATCGCACAATGTATCGCCTGTGGACGTATTCTTGAGTTTGGCGATAGCGACAATAGCACCGGGGCCAACCGATTCTTTGAGCGGGACGGTCTCTTTACCCAAGGGCAACAACAATTGTCCCAAACGCTCTTTCTCGTCTTTTCCAGGATTGAACAGCGTCATGTCGGACGAAACGGTCCCTGTCAGCACACGCATCATGGACAACTGACCGGCAAAGGGATCAAAGAGCGTTTTAAAAATAATCCCCACTGGCGGTTCATCGACGGAAACCGCTCGAAAGTCGCCATCGACAGATTCAATTTCCTTTTCACCTGTGGCGCTGTCCAATGGAGACGGGAAATATGTTTGAATGGCTGTCAACAAACGCGAGCCTCCCATTCCTTTGAGCGCTGCGCCAGCGCAGACAGGATAGAGCTCGGAGCAGACAACAGCTTGTCTGGTCGCCGCTTGAAGATCTTCCACGGGCAAGCTGCCTTCTTCAAAATACCGTTCCATGAGTTCTTCGTCGCAGACAGCGATTTCTTCAACCATGGTTTCGCGCAGCGCTTCAATGGCTTCGCTCATGTCTTCGGGCGGCTCTCCAACGGTGACACCACCGTTTTCATCAAAGAAATATGCTTTGTTTTCGAGAATGTTGACAACACCCTTAAAATCTTCTTTGCTGCCAATCGGCAAATTTTGAAGATACGGCTTCACTCCAAGTTGTTCCCGAATACCGTTCAAAGCCATGTCGAAATCGGCACGATCGCGGTCCATTTTGTTGATAAAAAAAATCGTTGGCAAACGCAGTTTCTCAACTTCACGCCACAATTTTTTCGTCAGCGGTTTGACCCCATCCACGGCATCCACAACGAACACAACCCCGTCAACCGCCTGAAGCATATATGCCAGATCGCCGTTAAACGATCCGTCCCCAGGCACATCCACAAGAAAATGCTGATTTTTGTTCCAGGAAAACGCGGCAAACCCAGGCTGAACGCTCCCCCTGCGTTTCACCTCTTCGGGCTCAAAATCCAGAGTCGTCGTACCTTCTTCAATCTTCCCCAATCGATTGATGGTTTCGGTATTGAAGAGCAGCATTTCGGCCACTGATGTTTTTCCGCACCCGCCGTGACCGACGAGTGCATACGTTCTCTGTGTTTGAAGTTTACTGAGCATTCACATCTCCCTTAGCTTGGCGTTAGATCCCCTTGAGACCGCTGACAAAGACCGAATGAAGCTCCGGTCGTATTACCTCGCAGAAAGTGAAAAACTCTCATCTTGGAATTCATCAATTTTAGGGATATAGAGAGTGAGTTTGTAAATTGTCAAGTTGCAGCCACCCAAACATAGCAAGGCACTATGGATCCACTTATCACATATTCCCCAGAGCTTGTAACGGTGTGGCCAGTTGATGTGGGAACGGAGAACCCGGCTCTTTTTTGGGCCGACGATCCTTCTCCCGAACTTTGCAATTCCATCAGCCGGCTCGGTCAACTTAGCCCCATCATCCTGGATGACACGGGTTCACGTCCAATTTTACTCAGTGGTGTCAAGCGATTACGCGTATTAACACAATTAAATCGTTTTGCGACCGCTGTCAGACTCGAATCAAACATCAACAATGCATTTCTTCCTCAAGGCCTGTTGCGCGGCCTGATTTATCTCGCCTGTAATTTTAACCGGCAACGTACAGAGGCCATGCTTGTTCAGGCTGGACGCTATTTCCAGACGCAAGCATCGTTTGAGGTCTGGATGCGTGAAGCCGCCCCATACCTTGGACTTTCAGCCAAAAGCGCTCAAGCCGCGCGTTTAGAGCAATGGCTGGAGTTGCCAAGCCGTTTTGACAGTTACCTCTTTGCCAATCGCCTCACACTCGCGTCAGCCTCCGTCCTCTCCACGCTGAGCGAGTTCGATCTGGAAATCCTCGAACCTTTTTTTGCTTCCCTCAAATGGTCGAGAAACAACTTGGCTGGTTTTGTCGGCAATATCCGAGAAGCCTCACTTATGCAGAAAAAACCTGTGGCGGAGTTGGTGGAAAAAGCGAACTTGCATGCCGTGTTGCACTTGGGTCTTTCCCCCAATGATACGCTGCATCGATTAGGTACCGCAGCCCGAAACATGCGCTATCCCTGCCTGACCGACATGGAGGAACGTTTTTTCACACTCGCTTCAGAAATCACGCGTCAAAATGTCTGGCGCGTCAAGCCGTCTCAGGGATTCGAGACGGATCGTGTACGTCTTGAAGTCGAGGTTGCCAACCGGCAAGAACTTGGACAGGCCGTTCGAGATCTCGATGAGGCAACGGAAAAGAAAGAATGGGATGAACTCTGGCTTGTTGGCGCCCCGGACTCCAATTCCGGTTGCGGCTCACGATAAGATTATGGACCATATTGCTCTTCCTGTGCACCTTCGTCACCTCACGCGCATTGTCGCTGACGAAGACGTTGCAGATTCTCCCATGACCAGGCGCGTCAGGGAACGTCTCGCCCATTTACCATTTTCGGTTATGACTCCGGACACTTCCACCATGTTTGATCCGGAAACTGACCACACCGGCCACACCGTGTATCTGAAGCATTATAAAGGCCGTTTTCTGCGTCCATGTCCGGCTACACGAAAGTATCGATGTTGTGCCTATCAGATCATTCACTTTGGTGAAAACTGTCCGGTCACGTGCACCTACTGCATCCTTAAAGCCTATTTCCGTGACAACGTCTTAAAAATTTTTGCTAACCAGGATGACCTTTTCGGCCAAATCGGCGAGGCATTTTCCCATGATCCCAACCGTCGATTTCGAGTCGGTACGGGGGAATTCACCGATTCGCTTGCGCTTGAAGCCATTACGTCTTTTAGCCGTGACCTTGTTTCCTTCCTGCACGACTTTCCCAATGTCCGCCTGGAACTCAAATCTAAGATCATCGACCTCTCGTGGATGGATGCGGCCGATCCGAAGCAAATTCTTCCGGCATGGTCGGTCAACGCCCCGTCGATCTGTGAAAACGAAGAATTCGATGCCGCAAGTCTTGCGGAAAGACTTCAAGCGGCCGCGACCTGCGCCGAAGCAGGATTTCACGTATGCCTTCATTTCGATCCGATCATCCACTTTCCCGGTTGGGAACATGCTTATGACAGCACGGTGGATATGATCTTCGATCACCTCAAGCCTGAATCCATCTGTTATGTAAGCCTCGGATCGTTTCGCTGCCTTCCGGAACTTTTTGATCATATTCAAAGAAAGCATCCAGAATCACATTACATCTACAACGAATTTACCACGGGAGAAGACGGGAAAAAAAGACTTCTTCGCACTCTTCGCGCTCCTCAACTTCACCGTATTGCCTCACGCCTCATCAAGTACGGTCTGGACAAAAAAGTTTATCTGTGTATGGAATCGGATGTAGTCTGGAATCATGTTTTCGGATATGTTCCATCATCCTTGGGCGGTCTTGCAAACCATCTTATGAAACTCGCTTTCAACGACACAACACTATGATAGACTATCAAGATATCCTCAAAGGTATTGAACGAAGCCTGGGCGCCCATTATAAAACGACGCCGACTTTACTGAACACTCCGGGTATGTCCATCGCGCTCAAGCTCGATCCGTTTTACTATCTTGCTCTCCATGAGCCGTTTATCCGACTTGTTTCGAAATGGTCGGCGATTTTACCACGCAATCTTGAAACGGCGCTTATCAAAACGGGAGTCATGATATCGACGCCAGATCATACGAAACATACACTCTCCTTGGCAGTATTCGAAGAAGGCCTCGGGCGTGTGTTTACAGTCAAAGCATCTTTTTTAACAGCAGAGTTCATTGATAAAGCTCTGGTTTATAGCGGTGCTGTTCGCGAAGGCCTGCCCGTTTCGAGAATGAAAATCCTTTTCAGCGAAAAACCTCGTCTTGATGAATTTTTTGCAGAAAAAACCCCGCTGCAAGGTCTGGCGTTCGGCGATCCTATTTCTCTTTGACCGTGCTCGCAGAGCTCTACGGCGATTACGGCACAACAAACGCGCTGCTTATGCCTTTCAAGAAACCTCCCTCCCACACCACAAAAGGTCACCACGCCCCCAAGCTGTGCCAAACAAGTGTCGTTCACGCTCTTCTCACGGCTATCCGGCGCCCCGCATTCATCATGACCGAAGATGGTCATGTCGTCATGACCAACAGTGCGAGCGCACCGCGATTCCTCGTCGCGCAACCGAGCGATGATGGTTCAACGACAAACGCTTTTGACCAACTCCCGTGCCTTCAAGAGGCCTTGAAAAAACCGGAACACATCGTTCGCCTCAAACAAGGCCTTTGCCTCGAACAACTGTGCATCTTCCATAATGACGACTCTCTCCGTTCTCTGACCATCCATCCAATTTTCGACGATGAGGGAACGCTAACGTATCTCGCTGTTATTGAAAATGATCGAGCTGAAACCGAACATTACATTGAAGAATTGCGAAGAGAACGACAGCGTTTTCTCTATCTTTTAGAAACACTTCCCGGGTTTATCTATTTCATAACGCCAGAAAAAACGATCTCTTACACAAATCTTACCTTTCGCAAAATTTTTGGAAATCCGACATCACGTCACTGCCGTGACATCGTGCAATGTTCTGGAGACCGCTGTGACCTCTGCCCGGCTATCGAGTCACTCCATTCGGAACGGACCGTCGAATGGGAACTCACATACAAAGATCGCGTATTTCACATCTATAGCTACCCCATGACGGACACAGACAATTCTGTTGTCGCTGTTGTCTTCGGCATTGATGTCACGGCAAAACGACTTGCCGAAAAAGCACTTCGTACAAGCGAGGCCAATTATAGAGCTATCTTCAATGAAGCCCCTGTGGGTATTTTCCAGACGACACCAGAAGGTGTTTTTATAACAATCAATCCTGCTCTTGCTTCCGTTCTTGGATATGATTCACCTGAAGCGTTTATGGAAGCGGTCTCATCTTCCGAACAACTCTATTTTCATTCTCATCAACGATGGGTTTTACTCCGACTCCTCCAACAACAAGGGATGGTGAACGACTTCCAAAGTCCTTTTAAACATAAAAATGGTACCCCCATTTGGATGTCGATTTATATCCGTGAAACACGTGATGAGACTGGCACGGTGAAACTCCATGAAGGCTTTGCCATAGATATCAGTGTCAGCAAGCAAGCCCTCGCCGATCTCGCCAATAGTGAACGACAGCTCAAAGCCATTGTCGAAAATGCCCGCGAGGGGATTGTCATCATTACTGACGACCGCATTGTATTTGTTAATCCTTTTATGATGCAATTCACTGGATATACCGAAGAAGAACTTATCAATGCACATTTTATAAAATTTATTCATCCCAATGATCAGAATATCGTTTCTCAACGTTATGCGCAGCGCATCACGGGAAAAGAGACGGTGAACGGGTATGATTTTCGCTTAATCACCAAGGACAATATGTTTAAGTGGGTACAGGTCACGGCGGCAACGTTTGATTGGGACGGCCAGCCTGCAACTCTTAACTTTCTCTCCGATATCACTGACAAAAAACAAGTGGAGCATGCCCTCAAGCAGGTTTTGGAAGATCAGGAGAATCTTATTCTTGCACGGACCCAAAGTCTGCGCGAAACAAACAGTAAACTCGAACGAGAAATGAAGAATCGTCAGGCAATTGAACAATCGCTTCTGGCAGCCAATGCCCAATTGACGAAAGAAATCGAAGAACACAAAAGCACCGCTCGACAACTTGAGGCAGCCAAACGCCGTGCCGACAAAGCCGCCAAAGCAAAATCGGCTTTTCTCGCCAATATGAGCCATGAAATACGAACGCCGCTCAACGTCATTCTCGGAATGACTGAAGTCGCCCTGCACACGCCTCCTCAGGAAGGAGATGTCCGTCATCTCGAAATGATCAAAGAAGCAGGAGATTCCCTGCTCACGGTTATCAATGATGTTCTCGACTTTTCCAAAATCGAGGCGCACAAGCTCACGCTGGAGAAAACACCATTCGATCTCTATTTCCTGGTCACAATGCTTCGCAATAGTTTCGCCGACCAAGCGAAAAGCAAGGGGCTGACACTGGAACTCGACATTCATCAGACAACGCCCCAATACGTCAAAGGCGATCCCTCACGATTACGCCAGATTCTCTTCAATTTGTTGAGCAACGCTCTTAAGTTCACGAAAGACGGCTCCATATCCATTTCAGTACAACCTGACACCAAACATAAACACCGTAAGTCTCCACACAGGCGTAAGCCACCTGACACTCCGACAATTCTATTTATGGTGAAGGATACCGGAGTCGGTATAGCTCGGGAAAAGCTCGGGTCCATTTTTGAAAGCTTCCACCAGGCCGATACAAGCATATCACGACGGTTTGGCGGAACCGGACTTGGACTGAGCATTAGTAGCCGTCTTGCTTCCCAAATGGGCGGGCGCATATGGGCGAAGAGCCAAATCGACAAAGGAAGTACTTTTTATCTTACCGTCCGCCTCGAAACGGCTACAGCTCAGGAATTCTCTCAAGTCCAAAAGCAATATCGCCTCAAAAGTTCACATTCAACCCAAGCACGCGAGATTTTACTTGTCGAAGACTCCTCTCTTAACGCCGAACTCGTAAAAAACATCCTCATTCCTCAAGGGCATCATGTTACCCACGCTGCTCATGGGCATGAGGCCCTGAATATTCTCGCCAAGCAGGATTTCGACCTCATATTGATGGACATCCAAATGCCAGAGATGGACGGGGTTGAAGTCACAAGAAGAATTCGTAACCACACAACGCTCAAAGTACCTCGCTCCATTCCCATTATTGCCATGACGGCCCATGCTATGCCCGAAGACAGGCGCGCCCTTCTTGCCGCAGGCTTGTCCGACTATATTGCCAAGCCTATCACCATTGAGACGTTATTAAGCGCCATCGACCGTGCAACCGACCATGATTCTTCGTCCGTCACAAGCCAATCGACCTCCAAGGTTCCTGAGGACACTCCACCACGGCCTCATGAGACAGAAAATACACATGTTGACAGTCCTTCCAATGACCAGCAACGCGAAGCCGAAGTCCAACAGGCCCTGGCTCGTCTTGGCGGTAATGAAGAATTGCTGGCCATACTCCAAACCGTGTTTCTACGCGACGGACAGAACGATATGGAGCAGTTGGAGACCAACCTCCACAAAAACCCGGCAGAAGCCGCAGGCTTGGCTCATACCATCAAGGGGAATGCCCTCTCTATTGGCGAAGTCTGTGTGGCTGAAATAGCGAAACAACTGGAAACAGCACTCAAAGAACAACGTGGCGAAGCGTTGACAAGGCTATTTACCTCACTGAAAATAGAGTTTCAGAAGACCATCGATTATCTGCTCCAGACAGGAATTTCGCCACAGGAGACGCCCAGGGAATAAAGGCCGAGTCCTCCCTCTCATCGTGCACGGCTCCCCTGAGAATCCCCACTCCATGTTCACGGATTTCTTCTGTAAAAGGAGACGGCCCATGACTATAGATCATACTCAATGGCAAGAAATGCCTCCCCCCCAATCCAACGCTACGTTAATAAAAGCGTTTCACCAACTGAACCGACTGCGCCAATGCATTGCCGTTGGGCGATCAATTTCAAGCTCCCAGTCGATTGAAACCATTTTGGATCGATTAATGGTCACCACAATGCATACGCTTGGAGCGCAAAATTGCAGTCTGTTTCTCACAGATCGGTCCCAAACGTCTATGCGACTTGTCATGTCTCGCGGCCCCATAGGCAGTACCTTGAAACCAGGGATCATCGTGAGCAAAGGACAAGGCATTCCAGGCCGAGTCTTCGCGACAGGGAACCCTCTCCTCTTGCAATCCACAGAACAAGTTTTGCCGGGAGATATTTTGGCGCAGACCACTTCAGGAGATGTCCACACGACACTTTGTCTTCCTATAGCATTTGAAGATAATGTGCTCGGGGTCGCAAAACTGACCAATACACACGATGGCAGAGCTTTCGATGCTGATGACCAGGAAGTCTTTAATTACGTTTGTGACCAGGCAAGTATTGCTATTCATAACGTCTACCAACACGAGAACGAACTCGCGTTACAATCGATAGAAGAAGAAATGGAACGCGCGGGTGCTGTCCACCATATGCTCTTCCCAAGCAAGCAACCTGACCTTCCAGGATTCGATATCTGCGGAACCAGCTTGAGTTGTCATAAAGTGGGAGGAGACTATTTCGACTTTATCCAGCTTGAAGCCTCTTCACATAAACTGGCTATCGTGGTGGCTGATGTTGTTGGTCATGGCACTTCAGCCGCTTTGCTCATGGCTTCGCTGCGCGCCTACTGCCGATCATACAAAAATATACTTCATGACCCCGGTCAGGCTCTCACCGCTATTAACAAGCTTTATTGTGACGATGCCTATGAAGCTGCCTACTTTTGTACTGCGTTCTTGCTTGTCATCGATACATCGCGTGGATGTCTTTCCTGGGCCTGCGCTGGACATCCTCCTGTAATTTTTTATGATCCAATACAAGATGATTTCTTTGAGTTGACTGCGAAAGGGATTCCGCTCGGATGCAATAGAGATTATGTTTACCTCTCGCAAACCAGTGGTACATGCAAAAAAGGACAAATTTGCTTCATTGGTACAGACGGTGCGTGGGAGGAAAGTAATTCGGCGGGAGACCTATTTGGCAGGCAGCGGGTTCAGGACATTATTCGGAGCAACAAAGACAAGTCTTCTTCGCAGATCGCTGAGGCAATCATTCGTGCTTTGACTGAATTCACGGGAAGGGCAGAACGAGAAGACGATATTACGATGGTCATCATCAAAAAAGAAAAGGAAACACTATCAAACAGCACAGAGTATTGAAGACAATGCGACAAAATAAAGGCTCTCAAGGCACCATCATGTCCCGAACGCTTTACATAGAAGCGGACGGGACATGATACATAGACACTATTTTTACAATCTCACGAGACAAGCGTCTTTACTGCATTAATGACTTCACGTGCTTCCAAAGGCTTTGGCAATGTCATCTTCGCACCATAATTTTTTGCCCAACTGAGTGTCTCAGTATCGGTAAATGTGCTGCCAGCACTAATGGCTACGATGGGAAGGCCAGGAGAAGTTTCCAGAAGTTCTTTTATAGTCTGCAGGCCTTCCTTTCCCGGCATAAAAATGTCAAGGAACACAAGATCGGCTCCCTTCTCTGCAAAAACCTGGAGGGCGTCTTCTCCATCCACAGCTTCCAATACCGTATGTCCTTGCCCTGATAATATTCCCTTGAGCATGGTACGGATAAGAGCGGAATCATCTACAACAAGAATAGTGGCCATTGATTATTTTCCTCCACGTGGAAACAAGACGGTACGTGATACTCAGCTCCTCCACAGCCCGAAGAGGTCTCATGTACGTATCATACTCATTATTTTGACAAAGCCAATGGGCGATCGGTTTCTTCAGTCGCATGCATCTTATCAATGAGTACCTTGAGATCTCCAGCTTGCTCATTGAGACTCGAGACAGACTCAACAGATTCTTCCATACCTTGCTGAATTTGACCAGCAACAGTGTATACTTCTTCCGTCGCGCGTGTAATTTGTGTCGCTGCTGCTGACTGCTCTTCCGATGCAGCTGCGATAGCCCGAACTTGGTCTGCCGTGGCCACAGACACCGTCACTATGTCACGCAAGGCTTGGTCGGCTTCTTGGACTAAACGCGTCGTTTCTTCCACGGCCTGGGCTGCTTTGACGGTTTCATTATTGCTTTGCTTGGTTCCGGCCTGAATGGCGGCAATGGCCGCACCAACTTCATTCGTCGCAACCATAGTCTTTTCAGCCAACTTACGAACTTCGTCGGCGACGACGGCAAAGCCTCGTCCGGCATCACCAGCCCGGGCTGCTTCGATTGCCGCATTCAAGGCAAGCAAATTCGTCTGGTCGGCAATATCTGAAATCACAGTCATAATGCGACCGATCCCTTCAGCTTGCTGACCGAGTTCAGCCATATTGCTACGTAGCAGTTCAGCACGATCGCTCACGGTAGAGATGGACACCACAACACTCTCGACAATAGACAGGCCTTGGCGTGCTTTTTCCCTAGCCTCATCGGCATTAGATGCGGCACTCCCAGCATTTCTGGCGACCTCAAGCACGGTAGCATTCATCTCTTCCATGGCCGTTGCCGTTTCGCGTGACCGTTCTTGCTGAAGACTGACCCCCTCACTCGTCGCATGAACAAGTTCTGCCAGTGCACCGGCATTCTCACTCACACTTGAAGCAATGCTCTCCGCTTCAGCCGCAGTTTGTGAAATCATGGCGTTTTGTTCGGCCAACGCTTCTTGTTGGAGCTTCACTTTGGTCAGTGTCGCCAACATTGTGAATACGCCAAGCATGGTATTATCCATATCATAGATTGGGGCTGCATCGATTTTAATGAAAAATCGTTCTCCCCACGGATAACGGCCGTCATATTCAACATTCGTCAATATTTCCCGTTGCTCCATAGATGCATTGATTGTTTCTCTCACAGGAGCATGGTCGGCAAAAACGTCATCAATATACACCCCAATATATTCTTCCGGCTGTTTCTGCTCACCTAAAAAGTGTGCCAGCCAACGGTTGACTAAGGTAATCTCTCCTTCCTGGTTCACGACAACACATGGCAACGTGACAGAGTTGAGGATTCCCTGGGCAAACGCAAGTTCTGCTTTCAGGTTCTGTACCATAGCCTCAATGGATATTTTGAGCTGATCCATTTCTGCATAAAACTCGCCTTCAATGTCGGCATTTAATTCACCCAAAGCCACATCTTCAGCATATGTCACAATGGCCTTGATCGGTTTATTGAGCATATTGCGCATAAACCATGTACACAACACTCCGAACAGCACGAGGATAAGAAAGGAAAGAATGACAATCTTTATTATAATGTCATCCATAGTAGACTGAATTTCAGCGCTTTCCATAGCTACTGTTTGATCAATATCATCAATATAGAAGCCGATTCCGAGCAACCAATCCCATGGCTTGAACAACTTGACATAGCTCAACTTTGGAAAAGTCTCCGCCGTCGTGCCGCCATCCTCTGTGGGTTTTGGCCATTGATAAATAATAAAGCCCTCTTGCGCTTTATCAACAACTTCTACCATGGCCTGTGGGAAATGCTTCTTTCCATCAGGATATTTTATAATTTCACCGTCAATGCCAAACTGTACGGAGGTGGTAGACCGAAATGATGGCGAGTCCAAAGATTTGCCGTCAAGTTGTGGAGAAATCGGATGCATGACCATATTGGGATATGGCTTCGCTGTATCCGTTATAAAAAAATAGCTCCCATCGAGAAGTCGCATTTTGGATACAACGGCTTTGGCTTCTTCTTTCATCTTGTCGGTAAGGTCTTCAATCCACGCTCCTGAACCAAATACCCATCCGAGCTCGGGAAGGAGCTTTACGTACGACACTTTGGGTCTGGGATCCCCTGGAGCGTCTGGCTTATCCCATCTATAAAAGACCATGCCTTCGCCATTTTTTTGGGCAACAGCAGCCATTTCATTAAAGAGTTTGACACCGTCGGGATCTTGGAAGTCGGAGAGACTTTTTCCATCAAGTTCAGGTTTGGTTGGGTGCATGATCATGACAGGCTGCAAGTCATTGATCCAAATATAGTTTCCCCCATCAAAACGGGCATTTTTTGTATTTTCAATGATGTGCGCCTTGATCTCATCAATCGACATCGTTCCTTTATGCGCGGCATAGTAATCAGCGGCTTGGCTCGTTATTGCATCGACTACACGCTTAAGATCATCATGCGTTTTTTGTTGCAGGGCAATTTCATCCTGCGATATGTCATAAAAATACTTTATAATCTGATAGGCTTGATTAACGTAATTTTGCTGCTGCTCCTTCACACTTTCCAAAAGTGATGTCCGTAAACGCGTCGCATCAGCTGCAATGTAGTCATCGAGTTCATAAACAAAAAGTCCCATGAGACAAACATCTAAAACAAGCAACATCGTAATAACAAGTGACAAGATTTTAGCGCCGACAGATAAGTCACGAAACCATTTCATGCAACCTCCCCATTATGTCGTGGCCAATACAAAAAGTCCACTTTATCCCGCTTAAAAGTCGCAGCGCATCGCTATCTCAAGGTAAGAAGCATGCTTTTCCTCTGAACATACCATGTCTATTTTTATGCGTAACTTTCAATTTTAAGGCAAGAGATGAACGCAAAAAAACACCACGATCCAGATAAATGTTCAATGCATTTCACTAGAGTGGCATGTCATCATGGCTGTGTCATTATTGCTACATCATTATGACGTACGCTGATATCGTATATAATGTCGACTCAATTCGGCGATAAATTCACCAAGTCACCTAAAATGTTTCCTTCGTGCCATTGGACAGCTTAGACCTCCCTAAAAAATGTTTCGCTTCAACAAGAGCATTCAGAACAAAAAAAGACGTCGTGGTTTCACTCCCAACAAGAATACGCGTTGGGTGGCGCACCATGGTCCATTCATACGCTTTATATGGATGTCGCCCTGGGCCTTCTCCCAGTGCATCGCACAAGACATGGAGGCTATGTATAACCGGTTCAGGTTGGTTACGATCATGGCGTAATAAGACCAAGGCTGTTATCGCAAGAGCTGCATCGAATGCATTTTGCGTATGCTTACCGATGTCCTGACAGAGATATTCAAGAGCATGTCGACGAATGTCTTCGACTTTTCCAGTCGGATCAAACAGAGACCGTTCTGCATCGGTCAATTGCAAAACAGTTTCATACAAACGGCCAGCATAAACGACATAAATAAGGGGTAAATAGAACCGCACAGCCTGTTCGATACGAAAATTACCACTGACAAATGCACGGTGATGAAAATCAAGCAATCGTTGAACTGTGGCAAGATTTTCGCCTTCAAGCGAATGCCAACGGTCTCGGTTTACAAGAAATGCATCAAGAATATCCATGTTATGTCCGGGACAAACCTCATTCCCCAAGGCCTCTCGAACAACCCGTCCGTCCGGCTGGGGAAAGGGTTTATCAAACCATAAACACACCGCACCATCATACTCGAGCGGACGAGTCATGGAAATTGTTGGAGGATTCTTCCCATATGATCCGCCGACCTGATATTCACTGAAAATTTCTACCCACGGATACGACAAAATATCTTCGCACGCTTGGAGGAGTTCCGGGTCAGCCGATATTCCCGCTGTATTGACATAATCAATCCACTTCCGCGCCATGGTGAGGCCAAGATAGGTTGTATCCATATCGGGCACGTAATCACCAAACCCAAGATCACGCTTCTTCTTCCAATCGGCCGGTGACAAATTGCACAAGGGCTTGCCATCATCATCTTTCGGTAAACAGGTCAACGCAGGATGGGGGCGATGCGAGGCCGGTGTATGCAATAATTCAGCACTGGTTTTGACAATAAAACCAATCATATTTTCCATCATGGCGACAAGACGGGCTGCCTCTTCCCGGTCAGGCTGAGACTTGGTGAGCCGATTATAGAGGTGCTCAAAAAAGATATCGTCATAAAACGCTGTCCGATGCCAAATCCAGCCTATCCGTTGTCGAAGCGGTTCACTCATTCCCTCAAATGCTGGTTGTAATTGATTCCGCATCCACGGATTGCTCGCCACCGCCACACGAATCAACCCAAACAGCAACGTGATATTTCGGTACTCGAAAGAGCCAAGCCCGGTCAAAATGTCGAGGAATACCGCTCCATCAATAAATTCATCACCAGGTAAAACGATTTGCGCCGCAACAGGAATATGCGGGTCATCCGGATGGGAATTCCAGGTTCGTTCAATATCTTTGGAAACAGCAGCAATAATGTCATCAAGGACAGCTTCCAGCACGGGACGAGCGTTCGGTGAGACCGGTTTCCGTCGTCGAAGCAAAGGGGGGCGGACTTGATCCAACAAAGCAGCCAAAGGAGCCGCCGTACGGCGAACAAACTCTTCCTGATCATGCTCCGCCGGGGTCGCTGCAAGAAATGCTTTCATCATGGCGCGGAGTCCGGCAACTTCATCTGAAGACACATTTTTGAGTCGGCACCAACACAACACACCAAAACGGAGTGCAGGATGTCGTATCACTGTATTATACAACAATTTCAAATTTTTACCCGGCTCATGGGCAGGATTGGCCGAACGCACGACGTGATCAAACACGCCATGGAGGGAAAGGCGTCGTGTGTGACGTACAGAAGAAAGCGGCATGCTGGTCTCGATAGGAATACAGCAAATCCGAACGTGTCGAATCACTTGGTTTCAGAAAAGAATGTCCCGACTCCTCGGCGACGTGATATTTTCAGACACCAGGAGTTGGGACACATGATATGTGACCATATTCAGGAAAATCTCCTGAATAACATTATCTCGTTGACTATACGATCTGATTCTGCGGCGTACCAGCCAAAAACGCTTTGATATTCTGGGCGGTTGTAGCCATAAGCCGTTGTCTGGCGGCCAAAGTCGCCCACGCCACATGTGGAGTCACGCGGCATCGCGGAGCATGCAGCAGGGGATGTGATGCCGGGGGCGGTTCCACGCCCAGCACATCAAGGTATGCCCCGCTGATTGTCCCTGCAGACAAAGCCGCAGCCAAATCTTCTTCATTTACCAAAGCGCCGCGAGCCGTGTTGATGAAAAGCGCCTCTTTCTTCATGCGGTCAAGCAATCGGGCATCGACAAACCCTTTGTTATCCGCTGTCAGAGGACAGTGCAGACTGATAATGTCTGCCGTTTCAAACAACGCATCAATCGTCTCGGCAAATGCAAATCCTGTGTACGCGGGAGCCGGTTTGGGGCGAGGCGCATATGCCAGAATATTCATACCGAGACCATGTCCAAGCTCGGCCGTTTTGGCACCGATACGGCCAAATCCGACAATTCCGAGGGTCTTGCCGGTCAGTTCGATCTGATTCGTCAACCAAAAGGAAAAGTCAGCGTTTTTTGTCCAGTCACCAGACTTACAAGCCGCGTCATGAACATCGATGCGACGCACATGGTCTAAAATACACGCCATAACGAATTGTGCGACGGAATCCGTGCTGTACACCGGCACATTGCAGACAACAATCCCACGTTCCTTGGCGGCGACGATATCCACCACGTCATACCCGGTGGCAAGTACCGCAATCATCCGCAAACGGGGTAACGCTTCGATGGTCTGTCGGGTCAAGGGGGTTTTATTTGTCAGGATAATGTCGGCTTCACCGGCTCGGTCGAGAATATCCTGATCCGCGGTCCGGTCAAAGACGGTAAATTGTCCCAAAGCGGCAACGTCATCCCACGAGTTGTCACCAGGATTCAATGTATACCCGTCTAATACAACGATATGAGGATGTGCATTCATGCCCTCCTATCGGACATGGAGTCGAGCCTTGTCAACCCATGAAAAAGGCCGATCCGTCAACACGACAGACCGGCCTGATAAGGCAAAGACGAAAAACCGCGTCACTTGAGAAGGTCGCCGCAGTTGCTCATCATGATATTGTTGACCGCAGCATTGTTCTGAGCTCCCGCATCAGACAACCAGGCTGTGACGGCATTGGGCTCCATACCGGTGCGCCCTGCTTCAATAACGCATTGGCAAAACTCTTCGGACGTCTTCTTTCCGTCAATAGAAGCATGCAAGCACGCCTGGTTGACGGCATCGACATCAGCCACCAACCAATCCGGCGTGTCATCGGCGAAGGCGGCTGCTGCACAAATCAGAACCATCATAAAGGCCACAACGAAAAGCCATTGCTTTTTCATAGCTCCTCCCTTTCGTCAGGTTTGAAACACGACTCCAGTTTGGCCAGTTCTATCCCTGAGAGAGGAAAAAAGCCACGACGAAATGAAAAAGCAGTCGTCGCGTGACGTATTTTTCGTGCCTACGCGCTATTGTTGAGGATTATAGACTTGAAATTTTTTGCTGATGGATTCCCCATTCTCCGTGCGCACTTCGAGAGTCCATTCTCCGTCGACCAGTTCCCATTTTCGTTCGAAGGTGAACGTACAACCATAGATTTCACCGACCCGAATATCGGCTTCAATTTCATTTTTGAATTCCACATCGGTTTTTTCCGGATTAATCATGCCGGGAGAGACTGTGGAAATCACAACTTTCATGGTTGCTGCGTCTGGATTGACCAGTTTGAAACGAAAACCAAACGTTTTTCCAAGCGCCATAGGAACTGATGTCGTTTCGATCTTGAGAGACTGGTCTTCGTAGATACCGAAATCCACCATTTGCAGCTGCTTGGACTCAGGTTCGTCATCGCCAAGGCCGATAAAACTCAACGCTGAACAGGAACACAGCAACATGGTGGCCAGAGCCAGGCTGACAAGTCGTACATACATCTCATCCTCCCTTCAGGGATCGTAAGGTTCACAGCATCATTACACTGTACAAGGGGATCCCGCTTCAATCGCTTACCGCGTTTCAGCGAGCATCTATTTCTGTTTCACCACTCTGAAAACTCTCAAGTGAAATATATACGCAGAGAAGGCGATGCCGAGCAAGACAAGAATCGACATCGCCAACATCGCACTATTGTCCCGTCGGACACCAGGCAGGCATCCGCGCCGATCCCGATCCCGTGGGAACGTGACTCGGTGTATCACCATGAATGGTGGTCACATAAATTTGTGACTTCCCGCTGCGCGTCGACGCAAAAGCGATAAAGTAACTATCCGGTGAAAACGTGGGGTTTTCGTCGCTTCCTGGTCCGAACGTAATTTGTCGCTCGTTGCCTGTGGACAGGTCAATAAGATACGTCCGGTGTGTCCCGGATTGTCGGGTAAACACGATATATCTGCCATCCGGGCTGATGCACGGATTGGTATTATACCCAAACCGGGTAACTCGACGAGTCGCACCGGAAGACGAATCTTTCAGGTAGACTTGGGGCGAACCCGTTTGATCGGAAATATACGCCATGTAGCGTCCCGATGCATCAAAACTCGGGGAGACATCAATGGTTGGACCGCCAGCCAGAATGCGACCCGGTTTCATGGCTCCGGTCAATTCATAAATATCCATCTTGCCCTTCAAATTAAGGGAAACAGCAATATTTCCGTTCGGCATAAAGCGCGGACTCACCACACTTGTACTCGGCAACGTGTATACTTTGCGTTTGCCTCCGGACCAGACACCAAGGTAATGCGAAACCGAACCAATCAGCGTGTAGGCAATACGACGACCATCGAATGACCATGCCGGACTGATGGCCATCCCTAAATCTCCGTAGCTGGTGATTTGCGTCAACCCACGGCCTTGCGGTTGCACAATCCAAATATCGCTACCTTTCTTCCCGGATGGTTTGACGACAGCCAGATTGGCGCTGAAGAAACCTTTCTTTCCAGTAAGGGCTTCCATCAACGCCGCACAAAATCGATCAGCGACCTGGGGAAGTTGCCCTTCAGAGACGTTTTCGTACACCTTCCCCACGATCAAGCGCTTTGAATAGGATTCGTAAACCCGCAGCTCGACAGTGCCAAGGTTTTGTCCCGGTTTCCAGCCTGACGTCAGGACCAAATCCACTTTGGCCAAGCCGAAAGGTGCAAAGTCAATGGCATCGGACGTCGCTCCAGCCACATTGGCACCGGGGACACTCGAGAGGGGGATAAGTTTGAGAAAGGGTAAAAAAATAAGATTGGAATCAATATATTTCGCCAGTTTGGAAGAGGCCGCAGGAACTCGTCCTCCTTCGAGAGTCATCGGGGCAGCCTGGGTAATGCTCAATCGCGATTGCCCCCCTCCTCCATAAATATCCACGGTCAATCCATCCTGACTCCATGCTGCGAGTGAACTCGACATCATGAACACACAGACCACGACCACGAGGCGCAAAACACGAGAAATCGCGCTCATGAGCTCTCCCATGAATTGAAATTGATGTTGATGGTGCGATAACTGCCCGGCGGGGCCGGAAGCCGCATCGTCTCGCGCACGGCTTTCAAAGCCGTTGCATCGTATTCGGGACGCCCGGAAGACCTGACCAAGTCATACCCGGCAATTCGGCCGTCTGCTTCAAGTTGAATTCGAATAACGGCCGTCAACCGTTGATTAGCAAAAATGGTAGGTAGGCGCCAATTCCCTTTGATAATTTTGTTGATCGTATTGAGGTAGGCTCCAATAGAACTTGATCCACCGACACCTATCCCACCGGTACCTCCACCGCCGACCACACCTCCGGGAACACCCAAAGCCCCACGTCCCGAGCCTCCTCCTGTGCCTTGCGCAGCCATTTGTTTTGCCTGACGCAAAGCGGCAGCCAACACGTCTTCTTTACCCGATTTTTTGGATGAACCAGAGCCCTTCTGAGCCGCTTTGGTTGCACCCTTAATGGCATCCTTCACCGCTTTCTTGTCTTGCTTCGCATCCTTTGATGTATTTTTTGACGTCGACGTGTTTTTCGTCTTTGAGGCTTTCTTTGGCTTTGGCGTGGCCTTGGCTTTCGGAGTCTCTTTAGGTTTCGGCGTCGGCGTTACTTTGGGGGTCGGTTTCGGAGTTGGGGTCGCCTTGGGTTTTGGCGTTGCCTTGGGCTTTTCCACTTCTTTCGGAAGCGGTGTTGCCTTCGGCGTGGGTTTTGGTTTTTCCACTTCCTTTGGAATCGGTGTCGACTTCGGCGTCGGCTTTGGAGCAACGGCTTCCTTGGGCGGTTCTGGACGCTTGGGAGTCGGAAACAATTTTTCCGGTGGCGGTGGCGTTTGCATTTCCGCGCTCGCCTTGTCGGCAACATCCTGATCGGCTTCCGGTTTGGTCGTATTGTCGCTCCGAGTTTGATCGGGCTTCGATGGCCCGGGCTCGGCGCGTTGAGTACCTTGCGGTGTCCCGGCAGGCGGACCGGCTTTATCCATGATCGGACCAGACATCCCTGGGCCGGCAAGACTGTACAACTCGACTTCGTACACCGGTGTGCCGAGATCAATGGCGACCGAATGTGTCATTGACCACAACATGGCGGCCAAAATTACGGTCAGATGAAGGGAAAATGAAAATATCCAGCCGAGAAAGCGCATACGTTCATCCGCAAACCATGGCAAGGGACAGTGCCGGTTGCTATTTTTTCGTGGTTTCCGGACGCTCCGGTTCGGCAACCACCCCAAGTTTGTCTACCCCGGCCGCTTTGACAATGCCCATGACCTGAATGACAACCCCATAAGGAACATCTCGATCTGCCCGCAAAAAGATGAGTTGTTTTTTTTCAACGGCAATGCGTTCGATCTGGGCTTGGAGGTTCTCCATATCCGTCGGATATTCATTCAGAAAAAGTGCCCCGTCACGACGGATAGTCACAATGAGATTTTCGGGATCTTCAGGTAAGGCCGTCACCGTGCGGGTCTGTGGCAAATCCACTTCAAGCCCCTGGGTCATCATAGGCGCCGTCACCATAAAGATAATAAGCAACACAAGCATCACATCCACAAACGGTGTGACATTGATTTCGGCCATGAAGCCCTTGTTGTTGCCCGTCGACATACCCATATCAGAACCCTCCGCGCAGAGTACGCTTCCGTTTCGGCTCTTCCACAGGCTCGCTGACCATAATCCAAGAGACTTCTCGTTGCGCACGGTTCAAAAACGTATCCGCAAAGATATCGAGCTGCCGTTCGATTTGCTGCATCGAACCAAGAAAATAGTTGTAGGCCAAGGTTGCCGGAATAGCCACGGCCAGACCGATGGCCGTTGCGATAAGCGCTTCGGAAATACCCGGGGCAACGGTCGCCAACGAGGCGGTTCTCTGCATGGCAATACCATGAAATGAGTTCATAATCCCCCAAACCGTCCCAAAGAGCCCAATAAAGGGGGCCGCGTTGGCGCATGATGCCAAAAACGCCAATTTTCTCGAAAGCCGACCGACTTCAGTGCCAACGCCGCGCCGCAAAGCACGACGAACGTTTTCTTCAGCAATCGCCGTTTTTTCTTCGCTGGACAAGTCTGCTTCTTCAAGTCGAACAAGTTCTTCATATCCGCGAAGACAGACTTCATACGCAGGCGACCCTTTATCTTGGGCCATGGTGCGCATGGCGAGTTTGAGGGTTTCGGCTTCATGGAACCGATCCAAGTCGCGAGTGGTGTCTCGTCGTGCACTGCCCAATGAAAACAGTTTGACGAAAATAATGCTCCAGCACGCCAAGGACATCACAATGAGGATTCCCATGACAAGCTTTACAACAGGGGTTGCACCAAGAATCATTGCCCAGATGCCGCCCTGCGGCAAAAACGATTCCATTGTTGCTCCTTCGATACCGAATATGCTGCGTTAATGGTGGTGCGAAAACGCTTTGGCAAGTTCAGGCAAAGCAGTTTCAGCTGGTTGCCGGATGGTCACATCGGCCATGCCGGCATATGATGTTTCCTGGGGATTGATAACGATAACCTTTCCCCCTCTCGATTTGATCTCGTATGGAATAGTGTTGGCCGGAGCGACATTACCGGATGTCCCAATGACCATTACAAGGTCTGCTTCACGCGCCAATTGACCACTTTTTTCAAGGGCGTCAAGTGGTATGGACTCACCAAAAAAAACAATTTCCGGCCGCACAAGTCCACCGCATTGATCACAGATCCACGGAATGGTAAAACCCTTTGAAAATACGATTTTTTCTGGCTCATTAAACGTTTGCCCACAGCCCATACAGACACATCGCGCCATAGTACCGTGATACTCAACAACGTTCCTGGATCCGGCTCGCATGTGCAATGCATCAATATTTTGCGTAATAATACCATGAAGCACACCGGCATGTTCCATACGCGCCAATGCAGTATGGGCTCGATTTGGCTGGGCTTTGGTCGTCAGAGAAAACGCTTCCAATAAAAACCGCCAGACTCCTTCCGGATTCGACTTGAGTGCTCGAGTCGTAGCGACTTCCATGGGATCGTGACGTTCCCAAACGCCTCCGGGACTTCGAAAATCCGGAATCCCGCTTGCAACCGAAATGCCGGCGCCGGTAAAAGCAATGGCATGTGAACTTGCTTCGAGAAGTTGCAATGCAGATTGAAGAGAACTGTTCATGATGGTGCCGAGAGGGCGCGGGAAGGAATTTCTACACGTCGTTTCTGAAAAGAGGCCTCCCCGGCCTGAGATTGCAGTTGTTTTGGCTGGTCCGTAATCCACCTATCAATCTGTCCGTATCGCCGTCAAGACGGGAAGCCTGGGCTTCCCACATTACGACATATTGGACGTTCTGGCATTATCTACAGGAGAGACGGATTTTGGGGTTTTCAATCAGGCTCACTTTACATACAGTTGCCGACTGTCTTTGGAATGAAAAATGCGCTGGTCGCTGCATTGTACCATCTAATTATTTCCTTATCATAGCACATTGGAGGATGTCTCATGGAGAATCGTATCTACCTACCTGAATCCGACATGCCGAAAGCATGGTATAACCCCATGCCCGATCTCCCCACGCCCCTGCCACCACCGCTTGATCCCCAAACAAAACAACCCGTTTCACCGGACCAACTAGCGGTTATTTTCCCCCAAGCGGTTATCGAACAGGAAATGTCGTCTGAACGATACATTCCCATTCCAGAACCCGTTCTCGATATCTATCGCCAGTTTCGCCCCTCACCGCTCGTCAGAGCACGCAAACTCGAAAAAGCTATCGGAACATCCTGTAAGATCTACTATAAAAATGAATCACTCTCCCCGGCAGGTTCACACAAGCCCAATACGGCAATCGCGCAAGCCTACTACAACAAAGTCGAGGGTGTA
Organism: Desulfovibrio inopinatus DSM 10711; assembly: GCF_000429305.1. NCBI lineage: Bacteria > Pseudomonadati > Thermodesulfobacteriota > Desulfovibrionia > Desulfovibrionales > Desulfovibrionaceae > Desulfovibrio > Desulfovibrio inopinatus. Next base: position 498,866 of record NZ_AUBP01000001.1, on the reverse strand, counting down.
AAACGTCTTTCCACGGAAACGGGTGCTGGGCAATGGGGTACGGCGTTGTCGTATGCCTGCAAAATGTTCGGGCTTGATTGTACCGTGTACATGGTCAAAGTATCGTATAATCAAAAGCCCTATCGTCGAATTCTTATCAATTCGTATGGAAGCACGGTCTACCCTTCACCGTCCGAACATACCAAAACCGGTCAAGCCATCTTGGCTCAAGATCCGGATTGCGGTGGATCGCTTGGACTGGCCATTTCCGAAGCTGTAGAAGACGCGGCAACACATGACGATACCAAGTATGCTCTGGGCAGCGTGCTGAACCATGTCTGCATCCATCAAACCATTGTCGGGCTCGAAACTCAAAAGCAACTTGAGATGGCTGGGGAGAAACCAGATTATCTCATCGGCTGCGTGGGTGGCGGATCGAACTTTGCCGGTCTTGTCTCGCCTTTTCTCCCGCAAAAATTAGCCGGAGAAAACATCACCTTCATTGGAGCCGAGCCGAAAGCCTGCCCCACCCTCACCCGTGGTCAATTCCGCTACGATTACGGTGATGTTGCCAAATTGACGCCACTTTTGAAAATGCACACCCTTGGCTCTTCGTTTATGCCTGCCCCAATTCATGCGGGTGGATTGCGATACCACGGTGACTCACCGATTGTCTGCAACTTGGTCGCAAACAACATTGTCGAACCTCGTGCTTACTATCAAGTCGAATGTTTTGAAGCCGCGCAGCTCTTTTTGAACTCCGAAGGCTTTTTACCGGCTCCTGAGACATCACACGCCATTAAGGCAGCTATTGATGTCGCCCAAACGAAAAATGATGGCTCAACCATCGTTTTCCTCTACTCTGGTCACGGCTTGCTTGACTTAGCCTCGTATGATGCATTTCTTCAAGGGGATCTCAAAAACTTTGATTACCCCGAAGAACATATTAGCGAAGCGCTTAAAGACTGCCCAGTCGTCGACGAAAACTAAAGCACCCACAACACGAGCATTACTTTTGGGGGGGACGTACTGCGAACAGCTTCCCCCTCTTCCATCCTCTTCACCGTACCAACCTGGTATTCAATCTCTATTTACCCAGCCAACGTTTACTTTCAAAATTTTCTTCCCTTCCCATTCACAAGAGTCCCTAACAAAAAAAGGCAGCCCCGAAGGACCGCCTTTTGTCTGAGCGATATATGGCCAGTAGCCTGAACGGCCTACCAGTCGTCTTCGCTGAAGGGATCGGAGCCAAAACCGAAGTCGGCAGCAGGTTCGCCACCGGTTTCGGGGGCGCCAGCAGCAGCGCCACCAGCAGGAGCGGCACCGCCAGCAGCAACGGTGACAACACCGTGCTTTTTGACGTCTTCGATCATTTTCAGCAGTTCATCAACTTTACCGATGTATTCCGTAACCTTGGCTTCGGAAGCGACGATGACTTTTTCGCCTTCGTCCTTGGCGGAAGCTTCGAGAGCGGTCGCTTTGGCTTCGGCAGCTTTGCAGCGAGTGTCGGTGTCAGCCAAGATAGCGGTCTTTTCAGCCAATTCCTTTTCGGCTTTGGCGAGCTTTTCGGTCAGGTCATTGATAGTGGCCTTGTAACCGGCAAGCTTATCGAAAATGGCGTTGACTTCATCCAACGTGTCGGCGGGAAGGACGGACAGGGAAACGTTCTGACCCTGGTCAGCCAATTCGCCGGCAGCCATTTTAACGAGTTCAGGATGCTGTTCGTAGATCCAGGCTTTCGCCAGGGCGGCAGCAAAAGGAGCGAATTCGTCGTCAATTTCTTTCGTGGTCATGAAGCCGACTATATCGGTGACGTCGGCGCCTTTGCCGGAGCCTTTGAGATACGACACAAAGGCATTCATGGGGAACACTTTACGATCTTCGGACATCGTTGCCTCCTTTTAGACGATGAAAATTTTATCTTCTTCGGTTTTAAGCGGAACCCTTCCGGAATGGCGGGCGTACACCAGTGCCGTAGTCCTGTAGACAAGGTGGCCCAGTTTGGACCAGGGAAGATACGCGATAAGCATAAAAACACTTATCAGGTGCAGATAGTACACCGGGTAGGCGATTTGCGGCACGCTGGCCAGACGGAAGATTTCACTTCCGATACCGGTCAAGGCGACACCCCAGATCACACCCAGAAGGTACCAGTCATAATAGGACGAAGCGGATTTGCTCGGATCGGCATTGACACGACGACGTGTCAGATACGTCAAACCGACAAGCAGCAGAATCGCGCCCACGTTAGCCAGAAGCTTCACCGGGCTGATCAAAGACATTGGCGTATGCCCAAGAGGGGCAAGGAAATGGAAAATCTTTCCTCCCCAGTGGGACACCGCAACGACCGATGTAACGATAAAGAGTGCGACAAAACCGTACAGGAGGGACAAGTGTCCGATGTAGCGTTCAGTGTTGTCGTTTCCGCAATCGTTCCATTTCGCATGGGTTGCAATTTCTTCTTTGACTACGTCAACAAGGCATTGCAAGATCGGTGTCTTTTCCTTCTTTTCCCCAACAACAAATGTTTCCGGTAGTGTCTTGAACGAATTCCACATGGTCATCACCCCCTTGTAAAAGGAGTAGGCGACGAACACGGCGACAAGGCCGAAAATGGGGTCAATGGTAAAATCGCCGGGGAAGAGGTGGCCGTAAACAACATGGCCGTCTTCCAACGGGAAGAAGCTTCCCAAGATACCGGCGCGGATGATCCAGATCAAGAGATACAGCGCAGCCGGAATCCCCATGAGAATGGGCAGATACTTGGGCGAGCTCATCCATTCGCCAATGGCGACAGGCGGAACGAGCTTGCGATACGTCATGTTACGAATAGCAGCCAACAAATCGCCGGGGCGTGCGCCGCGGGGGCACAGATCCGAGCAGGTCTGGCAGTTGTGACACAACCAGACGTCGATATTATTGACCAGCCGGTCCTTCATACCCCATTGCGCCCATATCATTTCTTTGCGGGGAAAGGGGTTTTCAGGAGGAGAAAGGGGGCAAGCGACGCTACAAGTTGCGCACTGATAGCACTTTTTAAGCGTCTCGCCTCCAACTGACTGCAGTTCCTTGACGAACTGCAAATCAGGTTTGATTTTGACAGCTTCAGACATGGTACGCGCCTCCTAGTAGCCTTTGAAGGGGTTCGGACCTTTCTCGAAGATCATGTTCATGAATTCATCGATCAAGCCAGGAACCTTGTCATAATCGTCAATGGCGACTTCATACTGCTCAACACGGTCAGGTTCAACGCCAAGACGTTTCAAGGACTCAGCGATGTTTTCCTTACGACGGTTGCACAGTTCCGAGCCTTTCACAAAGTGGCACTGGTAGTCGTCGCCGTATTTGCAGCCCAGCATCATGACACCGTCGATGCCCTTGGACATGGCGTCAGCAACCCAAATGGCGTTGACCGAACCAAGGCAGCGAACCGGAATGACACGAACATAGGGGCTCCAATGACGGCCGCGGAGGGCAGCCATATCGAGGCAGGGGTAGGCGTCGTTTTCGCAAGCCAGCATAAGGATGCGAGGACCACCCTGATCGAAGCTGGGAGGAACATCGATTTCGCGAATCATGTTCCCGACCATGTCGATATTGTAGTTGTCAAAGGAGATAACGCGTTCCGGACAAGCCCCCATGCAGGTACCACAACGACGGCAGCGCGTCGGGTTGGGCATCGGCGTTCCTTTCGGATCGTCGTCAAGAGCGCCGAACGGGCATTCTTCGGTGCAGCGTTTGCACTGCGTACAACGAACGAAGTTGAACACCGGGTAGGTCAAGTCGCCCGAACGCGGGTGGACAGCAACACCGTGGCTGGCAGAATTAATGCACTGGGACGCCTTCAAGGCGGCACCGGCAGCATCGTCGGCGGCCAACGCCATCGTCATAGGCTGACGGACGCAACCGGCAGCGTAGATACCGGTACGGCGAGTTTCGTACGGGAAGCAGATGTAATTCGAATCGGCAAAGCCGTCGAAGAGATCAAGATCCGGGAAAGACGGGCCTTGACGATACTGCAGTTCCAAAATGGGCGAATGGGCCGTCGTCGGAACCAACCCGGTGGGCAGAACGACAAGATCGGCTTCCAATTCAATTTCGTCACCAAGCAGCGTATTCTTGGCAGTGATGACCACACCACCGGAACCGGCTTCCTTGATGTCGGAAATCGTCCCTTTGGTCAGCATGACGCCGGGATTATCCTGGGCAGCTTTGTAGTACAGTTCGTTGATGCCGGGAACCATCATGTGATCGTAGAAAATGTAGGCCAAACCGGCTTCTTCATTCTTCTCACGAACATAGTTGGCTTGCTTCAACGCGACGAGGCTGGTCAGTTCGGAGCTGTAAGCGAGGTGCTTGCAGGTTTCCATATCTTTGAAGACAAAAACTTCTTCTTCGCCTTCTTCACCGCTGTCGCCATGAGCATCTTCAACAACTACTTCAGTTTCCTGGCCTTCGCCTTCCGGAATGATGCACTTGTCGATGTCGGTAATGAACGCGACGGTTTCAACAGCCTTGCCATCCGAAGGACGAACAAGTCTGTTTTCTTTCACCATTGCTTCAAAATCAGCCGACGTGATGACGTCATCAATTTTGCTCAAACCAAGCGGAGCGTAGTACTTGCTGTTGAGAGGATCCCAACCGGTAGCAAGAACGACGGCACCGATGTCGAGCGCTTTGGTTGCACCAGCGGCTTTGACTTCCGCTTTATACAACCCAGGAGCGCCTTCGAGCTTTTCCAACGAAGCCTGGGTCAACACCGTAATCTTCGGATTGTTCTTGATTTCTTCAACCAAGGCTTCAATACCGGAGAATTGGGCTTCGGTGTACGGGGCTTTCATCGGGAATGTTTTGTATTGACCGATGGCTTTACCGCCCAACGAGTCCTGCTTTTCCACGATGACGACGTCATGACCGATGGAAGCAGCATATTTGGCTGCGTGCAGACCGGTCCACCCACCACCGAGAACCATGATGGTCTTGAACGTTTCCGGAACTTCAGGATTGATGGGACGCATTTTGGTCAATTTGACCACGCCCATCTTCAGGTAGTCCTGAACAATGGCAACCAGCTCCTCGGGAGCTTTGTCACCTTTGGCCAGAGCTGTTCCATCAGGATTCATGAATCCTTTGATGGCCTGTTCACGCAAGTTCACGCGTTCAGTGGGAGTTTTGCCGAAGCAGAAAACGTCGTAATCGACGCGAGGTGTCGGGCCAGCGATGCAGACCGCATCAATAGTACCGTTGTCGATATCGGCCTGAATCTCTTTGACGACCGACTCTTTGGCCAGGCGCGGATACGACTTGACCACCGGACAGAGGTCGCCGAATTTATTCTTGACGAATTCGACCAGCTCGCTGCCGTCAAACAGCGACATCAGGCTCGATTCGTCGATGTATACTCCGATTTTTTCAGGCATTGCCTCTTACCTCCCTCTCACCGTTTGAATGGCCTTGAGTGCGGCGCCGGTGGCCGACTGGGCCGATTTCATCACATCAAGCGGCTGCTTGGCGCATCCAGCGGCAAAAATGCCTTTGTCCTCGCCGCCGATGATGAAACCCTCTGCGTCGACTTCGACGTCGACGGGGAGGGTCTCGCCGGCAATGCTAGGCTGCATGCCGGTGGCGAGAACGACCATGTCGAACTTGTTCTGGGATTTAATGCCGCTCATGACATCTTCAACCGTAAGAACGACACCGCCCGAGGACGTATCCTGCTTAATCTCGGCGACCTTGCCCTTGACGGCCCGGATTTGGGGATGAGCAAGAATGCGTTTGGCGAAGTTGTCGTAGCGACCAGGGGTACGCAGGTCAATGTAGTAAATGACAACGCGAATATTGGGATTTTGTTCAACCAGGTATGCGGCTTGTTTGAGCGATGCCATGCAGCAAATGTAAGAACAGAAGCTGAGATGGTTTTCATCGCGCGAACCAGCGCACTGGACGAACGCAACACTCTTCGGTTCGGTGTTGTCCGACGGACGAACAATGTTGCCTTCGGTAGGACCGTTGGCAGCAGCCAACCGCTCAAGCTGCATGTTGCTCACGCAGTTGTCGATTTCGCCTGCACCCAAGTTCGTCAGGTTAGTGATATCATAAGGCTTCCAGCCGGTGGCATATACGATGCTGCCGACGTTGATCGTAAATTCCTTCGCTTTTTCATCGAGATCAATGACATCGATGCCGGACAGAGCGCTTTCTTCCTCGGAGGAAAGGTTTTCTTTATCCAAGACATAGCGGAAAGGAAACGCGAAAGGAACATCCATATACAGAGCCTTTCGCGTGGCCAGCGAAAAGTTGAACTCGCTGGGAACGTCCTTTTTCAGGGAAGCGGCGACATCGGAAAGGTCGATGGAGCCGGGAGTGACATGGCGGGGTTTGAGCCTGATGGTCACTTCATAATCGCCGGCAGAACCTTTCACGCTGACCACTTCAGCCAGAGTGTAGACTTTGACGTTCTTGTTATTTTTAATGCGCTGGAATTGAATTTCCAACCCACAGGAGGGCGGACACAGCTTCGGAAAATACTTATTCAGCTGCGCTACCCGGCCGCCCAAAAAAGGGTTCTTTTCTATAAGGAACACTTCATGGCCGACTTCGGCTGCTTCGAGGGCCGCTGTGATGCCGCTGAAGCCGCCGCCGACAACCAATATACTGCTGCTCGACATCGGTTACCTCCCTGCAATGTAGTGACCACACGGTCAAACGGCCTTGACCGGGACAATAAAACCCTTACTTCCCCGGCCAAGACCGTTTCTCGTGAAAACGGCCGCGAGGTTTCCCCCGCGGCCGTCGTTGTGGTGTTTAGTCGGGGATGATCTGGTAGTAGGCGCGCTTGAAGATCGTGGTTTCGCCCTTGGCCGGATCGTACTTGGAATTGACGAAGCATTTCCACTTGGCGTCGTCCAGGCCCAGGAAGTCACCGCGGTAGTAGAAGCCCGGGTAACGGGATTCTTCACGGAAGTTGATGTGCTGCATGTGCAAACGAACGGTCCACAGACGGTGGAACTGTTCCCAGCAACGCATCAGTTCGTGCAAGTCACGAGCAGCCAGCTTACGGGAGTCTTCTTCGAGCATGTCGAGAAGCATGAAGCCGGTTTTGAGCAGCGTGTCGGAAGTGGTGTAGTAAGTAGCAACACCACCGCCGTATTCATCGGTGCACTTAACAAGGCGCATCATGAAGTTCTTGGGCGACAAGAAGTTCGGGTTGACGATCGGGTCAGTGGAAGCGCCCTTGAACTCTTCAAAGCGGTACCAAGGAGCGTAGATTTCTTTGGCCAGATCGGCAGCCTTTTCAGCGATGGTGGGCTTGTAGTCGGCATGGTCGACAACCCAGCGAACCATCTGCTTACCAACAATACGGCCTTCAGCGTGCGAACCGGAGGAGAACTTGTGACCGGAAGCGCCAACGCCGTCAGCGCAGGTGAACAGGCCGTTGACGGTGGTCATACGGTTGTAGACTTTACCGTTGTCGGCTTTAACTTTGTATTCGTCGGGAACCCAATCTTCGTCGGGGCCGGAAGTCCAGATACCGCAGCAACCGGAGTGGGAGCCGAGGAGGTAGGGTTCCGTGGGCATGATTTCAGAGCCGCTCTTTTCAGGCTCGATGTTCATGGCTGCCCAAAGGTTGGCCTGGCCAACACACATGTCGAGGAAGTCTTCCCAAGCTTCGCTTTCAAGGTGCTTCTGCTGTTCAGCATTGAGTTCCTTGAAGGTGTTCTGCAGGGCGGTGGCGGTGTCCATGTAGATGGGGCCGCGACCTTCGCGCATTTCGCGAAGCATCATGTGGTTACGCAAGCAGGTCGGGATGATGTGACCTTTGGCGTAGCCGCGTTTTTCGTAAGGAGCCAGCATGGCTTTGTTGGTGACACAGTAGTCTTCACCAGCAGCGTTGGTGGCTTTGGCTTTGAACAGGAGGAACCAAGCGCCGACCGGACCGTAACCATCTTTAAAACGGGCGGGGACGAAGCGGTTTTCCATCATGGTCATTTCAGCACCAGCGCGAGCGCACATGGTGTAGGTGGAACCAGCGTTCCAGACCGGATACCAAGCGCGACCCATACCTTCACCGGTGGAACGGGGACGGTAAACGTTAACGGCGCCGCCGCAGGCAACAACCATCGCGTTGGTTTTGAAGATGAATATTTTGTTTTCGCGGGTGGAGAAACCAACGGCACCAGCGATGCGGTTGGGTTCTTTGGCGTCCAGGAGCAGTTTCACGATGAAAACGCGTTCCATGTAACGATCTTCACCCAAAGCGTTCTTGGCGGCTTCAGCAACGATGCACTTGTAGGATTCACCGTTGATCATGATCTGCCAGCGGCCGGAACGGACAGGAGCGTCGCCGTTGCGCAGGGCTTTGCCTTTGGCTTTAGCCTGGGCACCGTCGAGGTTGTGACCGTCTTCGCCTTTAACCCAGCAAGGAAGACCCCATTCTTCGAACAAGTGAACGGAATCGTCGACGTGGCGGCCCAAGTCGAAGATCAAGTCTTCGCGGACCAGGCCCATCAGGTCGGTGCGGACCATGCGGACGTAATCGTCGGGATCGTTTTCACCTATGTAGGTGTTGATGGCGGACAGACCCTGAGCGACAGCGCCGGAACGTTCCATGGCGGCTTTGTCGAGCAGCATCAGTTTGATTTTATCTTTTCCACCGGCTTTTTCGATCCAACGGCAGGCTTCGAAGGCAACACCACAGTTACCCATGCCACCGCCGACCAGCAGAATGTCTACGTCCTGTTCGATAACTTCGGGTTCGGCCAGGGCCACACCTTTGGCCGCCTCATTCATAGGAATCTTCGGCATATGCTTATTCTCCCGGATACTGAAGTTTAGTAGAGGTCAAATTCACGAACGACGCTGCGATTATTCGCAGGGCAGATCTTGCCAGCACTGGGAGGTGCTGGAATCGTCGATGTCGAACTTTTTGCCAAGAACTTCTTTAGGCTGCTTCAGTTCGGTTTCCGTGAACAGCAGTTCGGAGTCCAAGTCGCCGGGTTCGGGCTTGCCATCGTAAGGCTTGATGGAACCTTCAGCAGTGGTACGGATGGGGAACTTGAAGCGTTTGATGTTACCGTTGCGGAATTTGACCGTCCACATGATGGAATCGGCGCTACGCATCGGAATGCTGGTGCCGCCCATGGGAGCGAAGTCAGCATAGGGGCGGGCTTCAATGGCGCCCTGGGGGCAAATCTTGACGCAGGAGTAGCATTCCCAGCAAGCTTCGGGTTCCTGATTGTAAGCCCGCATTTCCTCGGGATCGAGGATCATGAGGTCGTTGGGGCAAATGTACATGCATGCGGTCTTTTCGCCGCCTTTGCACCCGTCGCACTTGCTCGGATCAACAAACGTAGGCATAACTCGTCCTCCAAATTTTAGGTTTTGTAGCCACTAACCAAGTTAGCCTTCACGCCCGCCCGCTTTGAGCCTGCCCGGTCTATGCCGGATATAATTGACAGTTGCGGTCGTTTGGGCGTGGGAGAGCTCACGTTTAAAAAAATGCCGCGACCAATCATGCCGAGATGTTGATTCGACGCCAAATCCGTCGAATATGTTCTTCGGCCAGTGCGCGACATCCTTGTCCAATTGTTGACTTGTGAGGAAAGTAACAAGCGTTTCGCCTGCCGTCAAGAATCAAGTGAATTTTTTTACAAAGGCTGCTCTTTGCTTGCATCTACCTATTTTCTTTCACTTTATTAAATTGATTCAAGAATCAGAAATGACACTATGAGGGTGAAACTGACTCCCTCTAAACGTTTCAGAACTTTGATGCAAGCCTTTTTTGTCATCACGCTTTCTAAATTGAAAACTTTTTTGTTACATTTTTCTTGCATCACGATGTTTTCTCAACACTTGTCATTAATATTTTTCTTTTTCTTATTTTTCTTGTGCTCTGCTCCCCTACGTATTCTTACTATGTAGCGTATTTAAATTCTGACCATTCTCTTTCCACTAAGGTGCACCTCACAAGGTTTCTTTCCCTATCCATTGATGATACGAGTGCTTGACTCGAAAACGGCCCTTGACAATTCCTGTTTTTTTAACCAAAAGCCTTGTGTAATTTTTAACAAGGTCATGATCCCAAGGGGATTCAAGACATTTTCGTCGTTAAGCGTTTCTGGATCGAATGGCGCGGCTCGTGTACCGCACCGATTGTGGCCAGACGCAAATCAAAAAAAACCATTCTACTCAAGGAGACGGAAACCCATGTCCAAGCTCGTTCCCCCGCATGGCGGAAAAGGCCTCGTCATCAAATTGCTCGAAGGCGCCGAACGTGAAGCCGAACTGAAAAAAGCCGAAGGCCTCAAAAAGCTGGAAATCACTCCTCGTGAAAAGGGTGACCTCATCATGCTCGGCACCGGTGGCTTCTCGCCCCTGGAAGGCTTCATGACCAAGGCCGACTGGAAGGGTGTTTGCGAAAAGTTCTTGTTGGCCGACGGAACCTTCTGGCCCGTTCCGGTTACCCTGTCCGCTAGCACGGAAGACACTGCTGACGTGAAAGAAGGCGACGAAGTCGCTTTGGTTATCGGCGGCGAAATCATGGCCACTTTGAAAGTGACTGAAAAGTGGGAAAAGAGCGAAGCCGATAAAAAATGGGAATGCGAACTGGTCTACAAAGGCCAGGGCGAAGAATCCGCCGATGACAAGTTCTGGGAAATCGCCATGGAAGACCATCCGGGCGTTAAAATGGTCATGGCTGAAAAGCCCGTTTGCTTGGCCGGTCCCGTTAAAGTTCTGTCCGAAGCTGAATTCCCCGAAAAGTTCAAAGGCGTTTACCTCCGCCCCGCCGAACTGCGCGCCATGATGGACGAACGTGGCTGGGCCGACGTTGCCGCTCTGCAGCTGCGTAACCCCATGCACCGCTCCCACGAATTCCTGGCCAAAATCGCCATTGAAGTCTGCGACGGCGTTGTCATTCACTCCCTGATCGGCAACCTGAAACCCGGCGACATCCCGGCTGACGTTCGTGTGAAATGCATCGACATTCTCTGCAAGCACTACTTCGTTGAAAAGAACGTCATTCAGGCTGGTTACCCCCTGGATATGCGTTACGCCGGTCCCCGCGAAGGTCTGCTGCACGCTACCTTCCGTCAGAACTACGGCATCTCCAAAATGATCATCGGTCGTGACCACGCTGGTGTTGGTGACTTCTACGGTCTGTTCGAAGCCCAAGAAATCTTCGATCGCATTCCGTACAACACCCCTGAAGAAGCCTGCAAAGTCGAACCCGGCAAGGCTCTGGTTTGCCAGCCCCTGAAGATCGACTGGACCTTCTACTGCTTCAAGTGCGACGGCATGGCCTCCCTGCGCACCTGCCCCCACACCAAGGAAGACCGCGTCATCCTGTCGGGCACCAAGCTGCGTAAAGCCCTCTCCGAAGGCGCCGACATTCCCGATCACTTCGGTCGTGAAGAAGTTCTCGTTGAACTGCGTGCCTACTACGAAGGCCTGACCGAAAAAGTCGAAGTCAAGATGCAGGGTGCTGCTTCTGGCGAAGTCATGAAATAAGAACGGGTTACACCGACTGCTTTTATGCATTAGGGAGATGTTGCCCGGCAACATCTCCCTTTTTTTCAACTTTAAATAGAGCAGCCATGAACGACAACGAGATTGCCGAATTGACCGCAGAAATCGAAGAGCTGACCGCGCAACGTGATGCCAAACGTGCGTTAAAAAAGGAACTGCTCTTTACAGAAGACCTCTCCAATGGCATTTCTCATGCCCAGGAGATTTTCGAAACTCAACACGAAATTTTACGACTCGATACCGAGATTCTCCTCCGAAGTAATCGACTCAAAGCGATCAATTCCGGCTGGCTCACGTAGCACCTTTTTCGTGCCTTGCCTGTCTAACGTGGTCGAGGCCGTTTTTGCTCAACCAGCCGCTTGGCCTCCCTTTTTTGGTACAGCGTTTGGCCGGGCCCATCCCCTCACTATGATGTCCCGGCATTTCCGTAAGCACAACAAGGAATCACCATGCCCCAGAACATCACGCAAAAGATTATTTCCTCTCACCTTGTCAGTGGCGAAATGAAGCCCGGGACCGAAATCGGGCTGAAAATTGACCAGACTTTGACACAAGATGCCACGGGCACCATGGCCTATCTTCAGTTTGAGGCGATTGGTCTCCCCCGCGTCCAGACAGATCTTTCTGTCAGCTATGTTGACCACAACACCCTGCAAATGGGTTTCCGCAATCCCGACGATCACCAGTATCTGCGCACGATCGCTGAGAAATACGGCATTGTCTTCTCTCGCGCCGGGACGGGGATTTGCCACCAGCTTCACCTTGAAAATTTTGCTAAGCCTGGCACGACGCTTATCGGTTCTGATTCCCATACTCCCACCGCTGGTGGTGTCGGCGCCATGGCCATGGGAGCCGGTGGACTGTCTGTTGCTTTGGCTATGGCCGGAGAACCCTACTCCATCCCCATGCCGAAAGTAGTCAAAATTCATTTGACCGGTGAACTCAAAGGTTGGGCTCAAGGCAAAGATGTTATCTTGTACTTGCTGGGCCTGCTGACCGTAAAAGGCGGCGTTGGCAAAGTTATGGAGTATGGCGGACCGGGTGTTGCCAGCTTGAGTGTCCCTGAACGCGCCACCATTACCAATATGGGCGCAGAGCTTGGCGCAACCACATCAATCTTCCCCAGCGATGACGTCACCCGTGACTTTTTCACAAAAATGGGCCGTTCTCAGGATTTTGTCGAACTCGTTGCTGACGAAGGCGCCGAGTATGATGAAATCATTGAAGTTGATCTTTCAACGATCGAACCTCTGGCAGCAGCTCCGCACATGCCCGACGTCATGAAAACCGTGCGCGAACTGGCTGGCCTCAAGGTCGACCAATCAGCTATCGGCTCTTGCACGAACTCGTCGTATGCCGATCTCAAATCTGTTGCCCTTTTGCTGCGTGACAAGCACATTACTCCCCAAACGGACCTGCTGATCAGCCCGGGCTCAAAGCAAGTCATGAAAATGTTGGCCGCAGAAAATCTCATTGAGCCGCTGATGGATGCGGGCGCTCGCATTCTCGAATGTACTTGTGGCCCCTGTATCGGTATGGGTGGTTCACCTGTTTCGAAAGGCGTGTCCGTGCGGACCTTCAACCGTAACTTCGAAGGTCGTTCTGGCACACAAGATGGCCAAGTCTATCTGACCAGCCCGCTGGTTGCCGCCATGTGTGCCATTCGTGGCGAATTTTCCGATCCAGCCACGTGGGGGGAAGCTCCTGCTAAAGTCGAACTTCCCGACACTGTGCCCAGCATTCGCGATCAGTTCATCTTCCCTCCCGACGACGGTACGGTGGTTGAAATCCGCCGCGGTCCCAACATCGTGGCCTTGGAACAATTCGATGCCGCTCCGGAAACCCTTGAAGTCAAAGTGGCCATTAAAGTCGGCGATAATATCACCACGGACCACATTCTTCCGGCTGGCGCACAGATCACAGCCTTGCGGTCAAATATCCCGGCGATCAGCAAGTACATCTTCAGCCGAGTGGATGAAGAATTCCAGAGCCGTATCGAAAACATCGACAACGCCGTTATCGTCGGTGGCGAAAACTACGGACAGGGATCAAGCCGTGAGCACGCAGCTCTTGGCCCCCGCCACCTTGGTGTTCGAGCTGTTGTCACGAAGTCTTTGGCTCGAATCCACCGGGCCAACCTGGTCAACTTTGGTATTTTCCCTCTGCTCTTTGTCAATAAAGATGACTACGATGCCATCGGACAAGATGATACCTTGACCATCCCCGTTGCTGGCATCACCGCAGGTAGTACGGTAACTGCGACGACCAGCACAGGCAAAAGCATTGAGCTGACGAACGACCTGAGTGAAAAAGAGCTGTCCATCATCAAAGCCGGTGGCCTGCTCAATGCGGTTCGCCAAGCACGATCTGAGTCCTAATCGCACTGAGATCCTATCCTTACTTTAGAGTCGTCTTGGATGCGATTTCCGTAATACACGACGACAGCCGACACTGCCGGGCCGAGTGCATCGCCCGGCAGTGTTTTTTCATCTCGCGTATTGCTGTCTCATGCGTTTTGCATTTTACTCTTTGGTATTTCATGGAACCAAAGTAATTTACTGGAGAAAACCTGGAAATATAAACCTTCACTGCCTGCGGACCGTTGTCTTTGATGAAAAATCATGTCAGAAGAATCGCCTCGCCGCCATTTTTTCGCGGCAATTCCATGATTATTGCGCCTCAAAGTACCTGGTTGACCACAGTTTCGCATCATGTGGACCATAGGAAAAAAAGGCATGCAAAGGAGTTTCCATGCTCGATTTCATGCGTAAAAACGCACAATCTTGGGTCATCAAGATCCTCTTCGCGATTATTATCCTTGCTTTTATTTTTATTTACACAGGAAATTACGGAAATAACCGTGCATCGGTCGTAGCATACATTAACGATGTCCCCATTACGGTAAAAGAATACCGCGAGAATTATCAACGCAGCCTAGAATCTGTACGACAACAAAACCCAGGAATTGACCAAAACATCCTCGAACAAAATGGATTTGGTTGGCAGGTTTTCAACCGTATGGTGGGTGCTTCACTAGTTTCCTGGCAGGCCAATAAACTCGGCATCACGGTCACGAATAAACAAGTTATCGATAAGATAACGACCATGGAAGCCTTTGCCGGGAAGGATGGAAAATTCGACAAAACCATCTACGAGCAACTTCTTCGCGTAAATAACCTGACGCCAGGTGAGTTTGAGAATAGCATTCGACGTGAGATTCTTCTTGAACGTATGGCCGATTTGCTCACCTTGCCGGCCATGGTCAGCGAAGAACATGCCCGGGAACTTTTTGATTTCAGCGCAGAAAAAGCACAAATTTCATACCTCGCTTTTAATGCCGACGACTACAAAAAAGATGTTTTGGTGACAGACGAAGACATCACGTCGTATTACGAAGACAACAAGAAAAACTTCGAGACGGAACCCAAAGTTCAGATTGACTACATCAATTTCAATCCTGAAGTCCTCGCCAAGCCCGAAAACGTCACCGACGAGGCCATAAAAACCCGATACGAAGAAAATAAAGAAGAATACAGGCATGGCGAAATGGCCAAAGCCGCTCATATTCTCTACATTCTTCCTCCCGGTGCGACCGAAGCCGATGAGCAAAAAGCTCGCGAAGAACTCAAAACGCTGTCTGAACGTCTGGCCAAAGGTGAAGACTTTGCGTCGCTCATTCCCAAAGATCAGGGAGCGGACAAACGAATTGTTGGCTCGGAGTTGGGTTGGTTCTCCAAGGGCGATATGGTCCCCGAATTCGAAGAAGCTGCCTTTGCTTTAAAACCAGGTGAGGTCAGCAAACCTGTTAAAACGCAATTCGGATTGCACATCATCAAGCTTGAGGATCTACGCCCCGCCGGAATCACTCCTTTGGAAGATGTGGCCGATGAAATCCGCCAAGATATCGCACTGAATGCCGCTGCCGATGAAATGAGCAACCTGCTTGATGCCGTGCAAGAAGATGTTGTTGTTGCCGGCTCCTCCTTGGAGAAAGCAGCTCAAGATCATGGACTCAAGGTCGAAAAAACAGAATTATTCACACAAAATCAACCTCCTGCGAACCTTGAACTGGAAGACGAAGCAGTGACGGCACTCTTCGACATGGAGCAGGGGGAAGTGACGGATTTACCCTTGGCCACGAAGAAAGGCTTCATTATCGCCGATGTCGTCAAAGTTCAGCCCGCGACCATCCCCCCGCTTGACGAAGTACGGGATGCCGTCAAAGAACAAATTCTCGAATCCAAAGGGAAAGAGTTGGCTACAGAGAAAGCCAACGCTATGGCCAAAACCATCGCTGACAGTGGCTTACCGTCCGACGAATCCGCGAAGTTAACCACTCCTCCTGCCTTTGGACGACAAGGTTTTATTTCCGGTTTGGGTGTTATGCCTGATCTGGCCAACGCGGTATTTGCCCCTGAACTCAAGGTCGGTTCTTGGCTCCCCCAAACGTACGGTACGCCGACGGGTGCTATCGTTGCTCGACTCGACGAACGCATTCCTCCGACGGAAGAACAGTGGGAAACAGCCAAAGCGCAATGGATGGAAACGCTGAGAGCTCGCAAACGCGAAGAACTCTTCACCAGCCTTATTGAATCACTGAAAGATTCAGCGAATATCGAAATGGTTAATGCAGAAGTGCTCGGGCCTCTGCCTCCATCCGTCGATACGAACGGCAATTCTTAACTGACTCTTTTTCTCCAATCGAGTCAGGCCAACAATCTTTGAAAACAAACGCGCCAGGGGTTCCCCTCTGGCGCGTTTGTTTTTGGCGATACATCACTTATTATTCGTGTAAAAAAGATGTGACCGGCCCAGAAAATCTCGTTCTCGGCCGGTCACATCTTTTGAAAATGCGCCTTTAACACGAGGCCCTTTGGTTGGTTATGAAACCACCCAACGCTCGATCAGGCTAAAGATTTTTTGAGGAAATATTTATCAATTATGTACTGATTAAAAGGCGACATGGCTTCATAATCCACAACATAGGTGTACTTGTACGGTGCATTGGGAGCACGCTCACTTCGATACCCAACGAAACGACAGACCGCTGTCTTCGTTTTCGATTTCCCCATGCGCTTGAAAAAAATACGCATAAAAAAGCAGTATTCTTCTCCCTGATTGAGTGGCGCATTAAGGCTCATTAATAAGCACGCCTCATTGATATCTTCTAATACAGCTTCATTCTCAACACGTTGCCGAGAATCGGCGCAGGTATACAACGACATCGGCGCATCGCCATGCTCAATGCGGTAATAAAAACGTCGATGCGTCTCTTTCCGCAAAATTTTACTCTGTACAACATCGACAGAAAAATACACCCACCCACGGTGGAGTACTTTTGACCCCATCAACGCAATTGTTTTGAGAATAAGCCAAACGGTTTTAGCCGGTGAATAAAGCCGCTTCCGACGGACATGGAATTCATTGTCAAGTCGTGCCCGATAGCGCTTAGGAGTTTCCGATGGGGTCAGTAATTGGGAAATACCGAGGAGACCGGGTTTAACCTTATATCGCAACGCATAGTCTGTGATGGAAAGGCATCGTTTATAGACTTCATACCGTTCCGGTCGTGGTCCAATAAACCGCATATCACCACGCACAATATTCAGCAGTTGTGGGAGTTCGTCGAGGCGAGATTCACGGAGAAACCAGGAAAAGGAAGGAATAAAATCCAAACGCCGACCAACAATGGAATCTCCGATGCGTTTATTGACATCAACCGGCAATGTTCGAAACTTATAAATTTGAAATTCCTTTTTATTCTTTCCTAACCGAGGCCCAGCATAAAAAATAGGACCGCTTTTTTGCAGATAAATCAGCAGAGCAATACACATCATGATTGGTGCAGCCAGTATAAGACATAACGCTGCAAACCCTCTGTTTACAAGCTCTATGCCCCATTCGTGCGGATCCATTTTGCCGCCATCTTGATTTTCCGGCGGATGAAATAGGATATCACCTTTTGTTGTACTTGATTGCCTTTCTTCATAGCCATAAGCCTGATCTTCAGACAGAGCACCAGATACTTTCATCATAATGAACCGTATATCTCCATACCGATCCGTCCAATACACACAAAATTCATGCGATTTTGCACTACAACAAACACTGAATAAACTTTTAATATAGCGCTTTATTCCTCATGGTCAACCCCTCCGAGGCTATACAAACCGAGAAAGATATACATTATAAAATTTTAACGCTTTTTTGAGAATATTCCTTTGAAAAAGGACTTACGAAGAGAATACCGCTGTCACTATTGTCGTTATATCATCATTCGTACAAGCTTCAACACATGTGGTTTTCAGTGCCATGTACGCCCTTCTCAATAGCGAATCCCCCAAAATAAAAAACCCCTCCCTTCTTTTTCGTGAAGGGAGAGGCCGACATTCAACCAGGTTGAATGATTATTGTATGTTCAATTTCCCGATTATTTAGAGCTTAGGAGACGCGTGAACCATTCGGAACTTCACCAGTTGGTTGTAAAAGCATCAAGTCGTCTTCTTTCTTCACCGCGAGAATCATGCCATGGGAAATTTCACCACGTAACTTCCGTGGCTTGAGGTTGGCCACCATAGTGACCTGCTTCCCGACAAGCGCTTCCGGTTTCCAATATTCAGCAATACCGGCCACCACCTGGCGAGGTTCGGATTCACCAATGTCGATCCGGACCAAAAGAAGCTTGTCTGCTTTTTTCACAGGTTCAGCAGAAACTACCGTCCCCACACGGAAATCCAGTTTGGCAAAATCTTCAAACTCAACCACCCCCTCTGTATCAACTTGCGGAGTCGAGGCGGCCTTCTTGGTCTTTTTCTCGGCTTTCTTCTGCTTCGCTGCGGGTTCCTCGTCTTTCTTTACGTCAATTCGCGGAAAGAGATTCCCCCCAGGTTGAATCGCTGTGCCAACGGCGAGACCGCCAAAAGACTCAATTTCCGATTCAATATCGGCTTTGATCGGATCGAAGGTAATGCCAAGAAGCGACAACATCGTCAGGCTCTTTTCGGGCATAATTGGCCACAAGTGCACGGCTACCTTTCGCATGCCTTCCAGTAAAGTATACATCACCGTCCCGAGGCGTTCCATATCTTGAGCTTTCGCTAACGCCCACGGTGCAGTCACATCAATATATTTATTCAGGCCGCGTACCAGTTCCCACAGTGCTTCCAATCCCTTGGCGAACTGAAATCGGAGACACAAGCGTTGGCAATTTTCAATCGACTGCCGGCACAGTGCGATGAGTTCATTATCTACATCCTGCAAAGGCCCGGCCTGCGGTACTACACCATCAAAATATTTTTTCGTCATGGCCAGTGAACGATTGAACAAGTTGCCCAAGTCATTGGCAAGGTCAGCATTAAAGCGCATGATCAAGGCTTCTTCGGAAAAACTCGAATCCTGACCGAATGTCATTTCACGCATTAAAAAATAGCGGAATCCGGCAAGCCCGTATCGCTCAACCATATCAGCCGGTTCAATAACATTTCCAATCGACTTGGACATCTTCGTGTCACGTACCAGCCAATATCCATGAACATTGAGATGGTTGTACAATGGCACGTCCATAGCCATCAACATAGTCGGCCAAAACACGGCATGGGGTTTGAGAATATCTTTGGCGACAAGATGCTGTGCTCCAGGCCAATAATCGGAAAAAGCTTGACCCTCCGGCCACTCAAGGACCGAAATATAGTTCATCAACGCATCGAACCAAACATAGGTAACGAAATTTTCATCAAAAGGCAGCTCAACGCCCCAGGTCAGACGACTTTTCGGCCGAGAAATGCACAAATCATCCAAGGCACCACTTTCAAGCAGGCTGATAACTTCATTGCGATACCGCTCGGGTCGAATGAAGTCAGGATTGTTGCGAATGTGTTCTAACAACCCATTCTGATATTTAGACATCCGGAAGAAATAGTTTTTCTCCGCAATATACTCGGGTTTCACGAGATGATCAGGACACAATCCATCTTCGGTCAGCTCTTTTTCCGTATAGAAACGTTCACAACCGAAACAGTAGTGTCCACCGTATTCCCCAAAATAGATATCACCTTTGTCATACACTTTTTGTAACGCTTTCTGGACAATGGCCTTATGTTGCTCATCCGTTGTCCGGACAAAGTGATCATTTGAGACGCCAAGCGTGGGTAACAAATCTTGAAACAACGTGCTTATCGCATCACAATATTCTTTTGGTGTCTGGCCTGCCTTCTCTGCAGCTTGAACGATTTTGTCTCCATGCTCATCGACACCGGTGAGAAAAAAAACATTATCGCCGCGCAACCGATGGAAACGTGCAACGCAATCGGCCAAAATTGTCGTATAGGCATGGCCCAAATGCGGCTTGGCATTCACATAATAAATTGGGGTGGACAGAAAAAAGGGGCGCATGCGTCCTCCATATACGGCGTTCAAAAGCGCCTTGCCGGGCCATTGCCCGGGTTGAAAATCATTCAAATAGACTCAAAAGGCAGTCTGTCTTGCTGTAGACAGATCCTAAATGCATCGAACACACGCGAACTGTCGGATAGCGCTTCGTTCACGATGCAACATCATTCTCTTGCGCTGATCCGACGTTTGTTATTCGATCGATTCGATGAGAAGCAATCACCACGCTGCCATGCAGCGCCAGGATACCAATCCGTTATCCATCAGAGGGCTTGGGCTTCGTCGGCTTGAATTTACGTTTACGTTTGCGCCGTGGCTTCGGCGGTGTCTTTTTCCCACCTTCGCGAGGTGGACGCGGAGGTGCTGCTGCTCGTCGCTTATCTTTTTCTCGTTTGCCTTTTGGAGGAGTGTCTTTCGCTTCTTTTGTGTCTTTGGCGTCTTTGACGTCCTGGGACTTGGGAAGTTCAGGAGTCGGCTCCGGCGTTTTCAGTCGAATGCGAGGTTCATCTTGCTTGGTATCGTTTGCCTCAATGCCATCAGTTCCCGATCGCTTACTTGGCTTTGCGGCCATTTCCTTCCATTCCGTTAAGCTGACTTCCTGCTCTTCGCCGGTCTCAGTCAAAAGCGATATGCTCTCCCGAAACAGATTGGTTCGAAGCACTTTTACCATGCCAAGCGACGTATTGATCTTTTTTCCAATTTTCGGGCAATGTCGATGAAAGCTCTCATAACTTTCTTGTTCAAAAGAAAGACAACATAACAATCGACCACAAATCCCCGAAATTTTCGTCGGATTCAAAAAGAGATTCTGCTCTTTCGCCATTTTAATCGTGACGGGTGCAAATTTACGCATGAATCGCCGGCAGCAGCACATTTGCCCACAATTCCCAACAGCACCAATCATCTGTGTTTCGTGGCGTACTCCAATCTGGCGCAACTCTATGCGCGTACGGTACTTTTTGACGAGATCTTTTACGAGTTCACGGAAATCAATCCGATTCGGGGCGGTGAAATAGAACACCATCTTTCCCCGATCGTGATACACTTCCACATCGACAAGTTTCATTTCTAATTCATGCTGACGCACAAGGAGTCGGCAATACCGAAATGCTTCTTCCGCTACTTCGGTATTCTCACGATGCGCAACAATATCCTCGTCATTGGCCAGACGATAGATGGGTTTAATGTCTTCCAGATTCAGCTCTTCCGGAACTTCATCTGTAAAAAGCACTACCTCTCCCAAACCTAACCCTTGGTCGGTATTGACAATGACGAGATCGTTCTTGTTTACGACGAAAGCTCCGGAATCGAAATAGTAGACTTGTCCGTATTCACGAAATTTCAGGCCTATAATGCGGCTCATATATCATTATTCCTGGCAGTTCCAAAATGGAAGCCGATTTATGTCTTGTTTCAAGAATCGATCATTTTAGTATAGAAGCGGAAAGACATCAATCATCTCTCCAACTACCTTTTCCCGACGTTCTTCACAAAAGAGAAATGGAGCCAGGGATTATTAGACATTTTTTTTTCATTTTTATGAAAAAATTATTGACTCTTTGACGCAAACTCCCTAAGTATGCTTCTCGCGTTCACGACGGGCCATTAGCTCAATTGGTAGAGCAGTGGACTCTTAATCCATTGGTTCAAGGTTCGAGTCCTTGATGGCCCACCAGAAATTTCAGCCGGTTACGCTAGCACACCTAGCATAACCGGCTTTTTTGCGTCTAATTGGTCACCCAATAGTCACAAATCAGTTGGGTCAACACCAAACAAAGGGGCTGGCCCTGGAAATCGCTTTTCCGACACGGTTGTTGTCACGCTATCCTTACAAAGCTTGAACAGTACCAACACCCCCGTCACTTTGAATACTCTCTGCGCGCAATCATTAGCTAAACAACAAGCACCGCGGAGATTCCGTTGATTTTGTGTACGGAATCATCCGCGCCGGGTCCTCTTACGGTTGAGCCCCCACCCTGAATCAGCTTTGATTTTTAGCCAGTTCGTTTGACAAGACTTGAATTTTTTCCAACAAGGCAGGGTCTTTTGGGGTATCCGTGCTCTTTAACACATCGTTCACGATGCGTTTTGCTTTTTCAACCTTCCCCATTGCTTGTAAAACACTTGCCAAGTGAAACGCGGCATTAGCATCACTATCCCGGGAGTCGTATGCTTTTTCCAAAGTTTCCAATGCAATCTCATGTCGGCCTTGGAGAAAATATATCCAACCAAGGGTATCCAGCGTGTTGGCATCACCATGAACCGCAGCTTTTCGCGCCAAGGTGGCAGCATACTCCAGATCTTTGGAATCCTGAGAAGTCTCAGATATCAAATAGGCCAAATCATTCGCCGCTGGAAGAAAGTCAGGATCGCTTTTTATAAGTGAAGAAAGCTCGGTCTTGGCCTTATCTATTTCATTAAGTTTCAAATGAAGATTCGCCAGCATGTAGCGAAGCTGTGGCGTATCGAGAGCATTGGTACGTCCAGCTTGCAACCAGGCGATAGCTTGTTCCGGTCCGCCAACACGCATTGCGAGATTGACCAACGAGAGATATGGCATTCTCTTATTCGGATCATGCTTGATTGCTTCCCAATAGTAATTTTTTGCGGCTTCAATATTTCCATTGTTTTGGGCAAGCATGCCACGCAATTCATACAGTATAGCTGCATCCGGATAATTCTGAATGGCATTATCGATAAAATCGACCGCTGCAGGAATATTGTTTTGCTCAGAAAAGACAGCTAATTTACCCGTCAGAGCCAAAGCAAAAACAGGAGACGCTGCCAGAGCCTTATCAAACATGGCATCCGCGCCTTGATAGTCCTTCTTCTTAAGCCGAATTCGACCAATACGCGAAGCACCGAGAGGGATACCGCTCGGCTGATCAAGAACGAATTGATAGCATTCCTCGGCCTTGTCGAGATCGCCTTGGCGCTCATAAATCTCGCCAAGCATGAGTCTATATATAGTTTTTTTACTATCTTCCTTAACAAGCTCTTGTGCCTGCAGAAGTGCTTGGTTGAGCTGGTTGTTGCGAATATAATGACGGAGAAGTGTTAGCCGGGCTGGTTCGAAATTTGGCTTCTTTTTCAGAAGTTGAAGAAGAATATCCTCTGCGATACGGGGTTCATCATTCATAAAGTGCGCTTGGGCAAGATATGTTGCTGCATCAGCATTACTGGGATCTTCAGATACAACTATTCGAAAAGAAGAAATAGCTTCATCCAAGTTGCCTTCATCAAGCGCAATTCGACCAAGAAGCACATGTGCATTCAAATCGCCCGGATTTCCTTTTAACACCAATGCAAGCTGCTCTTTCGCTTCACCAGCCTGATTATTTTTCAAAAGCTCTTCGGCGAAAAGTATGCGTAATTTTGCTTCATTTGGTGTTCCCTCATACGCCTTGCTCGCATCGAGATATACCGTCTTTACGTTGTCCATTCTCCCCATACGTGCATACAATGCCGCCAACATGATCCGAAGCGAAATATCATCATCAACAGTCTGAATACCGTGATTCAAAATTGCTTCAGCTTTTTCTGAATTTTTCTCAGCAAGGGCAATCTTCGCACGTTCCGTAACAACTTCTACTGTGCCTTGCTGTTCTCGTGGAAGCGCGGTCAATACAGCTTCAGCTTGCTGAAATTGGCCGAGTTTCTTGTAAAAATTCGACAGAACAATATGCAGCTTGATATTCTCCTGATGTCGAGCGACAAGATCTTTGAGTAAAACCTCTGCTTTTTCAATGTTGCCGACTTTCATGAATATTTCTGCGAGGCGCAAAGTGATTTTATCACTCTGAGGAATCAAACGTAAGGTTCTACTGAGAAGCGCCTGTGCAGCGTCCATGTCTTCTTTCTTCAAATAATAATCACTTAAAAGTAGCGATGCTTCCTCTGCATGTTCGGCATCATCAAGCAACGTCGCCAAGCGCTCAGCCGCACGTTCTCCTTGTCCACTCTTTAAAAGCGATGCCCCGATAAGTAACAATGCATCACCATCGTGTGGATCAGATTTTAAACACATTTCACCATATCGGATAGCTTCATCCTCACGACCGGCCATATAATACAGGCGACCGAGCCAAAGTTGTGCTTCATTGTCTTCAGGATTAAGCTCCACAGCTTTGTTGAGATAACTAAAAGCGCGTTTATACGCTTTAAGTTGAAAATATGTTCTACCGAGAAGGTTATACGCCGGTGCAAATTGGGAATCGATCTTAAGAACGTTCCGCAAATCAACCTTCGCTTCTGCAAATTCACCTGCAGCGAAGCTCTTTTGGGCGCGTGCATAGTATTCGTCGCGCTTCTGTTGAGCATCAGCGCATCCGACAACACATGCAATGAATACAAAGCAAAATGATACTAATAATACTCGCATGAAATATCCTTTTTATACGAAATAAATTTTATCGCTTTTTCTGTAAGTCATAATAGAGAGACACGATCTCTTGAGTGTCTTTCCTGATTACCCATGATACTGACATTTATTCACTTGGCGCCTTTACGTGCAAGAACAACGACAATAGTCTGTGCAATAATCTTAAGATCGTTCACCAGAGTCCACTGATCAATATACTTCAGATCAAGGCTCACGACATCATTAAAATCAGTAATCTTGTTCCGACCACTGACCTGCCATAATCCGGTAATTCCTGGCTTCATGGAAATCCGACGTCTGTGCCACAACTCATAGCGATCAACTTCGTCAAGCGTTGGTGGCCGTGTGCCAACCAAGCTCATTTCCCCTTTGATGACGTTCAGAAATTGTGGAAATTCATCGAGAGATGTTTTTCGAAGAAAATGTCCAACGCGCGTTATGCGCGGGTCCTTTTCCATTTTGAACATGCACCCGTTCATTTCATTCTGCGCTAATAGTTCTTTCTTGCGCGCTTCTGCATCGATGTACATCGTGCGAAACTTGTAGATGGCAAAGTGTCGACCGTTTTGACCCACACGTATTTGCTTAAAAAAAATAGGTCCTTTGGAGTCGAGCTTAATGGCAAGTGCAACAAACGGAAACATCACAGCAAGCAGGAAGAGTCCGATGAAGCCGATAAAAAAGTCGATACATCGTTTAAGAAAAAGTCCAGCAGGATTGATGCGAACAACATGTCGAGTCAGCGTTGGAATACGTTGCACTGATTCGACATCAAGACGCCAAGGCGCTCCTGGATCATACATGGCAGGAACAATGCGGTAAGAAATGCCTACTTGCTCGCATAACTCCATATATTGTGAAAGGCTGATATTACTTTCTGGAGGGAGAGCAAAGACAACTTCATCAATGCTTCGCCGTGTAATAAGGTTGTTGAGATCTTCTAAAGCACCAAGCCGAGGAATTCCTGAAATACACGATTCATCTTGTGGCTGAATGGACAGTGTACCGATAATTTCATGCCCTAAGCTTTTTTGATTTTCCAAAGCATTGCAAACCGTTGTCAAACGCCTCCCGGAACCGACGAGGAGTACTTTCCGACTTCCAAAACTTTTTCGAATCCGAGAAAGAGATTGTTCGAAAACTAATCGATTGGATGTCAAAGTAATAATGAGAATAGCACCATAATAAACGAGAAATAATCGAGATGTATCTTTGAGCTTCAAGGTAAACAGTGCCATACTCAACATTGCGAAATCAACCACGATAGATTGTGTAACGCGTTTGAAGACACTCAACATGGAAGGAGCTCGAGTATCATCGTAAAGCCCGAGAAACCCGAACATGAAGTTATTGGTAAAGAGAATGAAAAGTATGATGCCGATAAGAAGTGCCGAGTCAATAGTCCAAGAATAACCACTGGCTACCCAACGAACATAAGCTGCAAGATACCCACTAAAAATGACAATACATGCTTCAACAAGTATAAGCATTGTCATAATGATATTAACTTGCTGTTTATACATGTCGCCCTATCCTCCTTGTATATCTGGCTTCAATCCAGGAAGATAGTGATGCAACAATGGCTTGAGTCGTGCCACAAAGTCATCAAGAATACGTTGCCCCTGCTCTACACTTTGTCCAGGAAGGAGTATCATTTCAACACGAACAAGAGCCCCATCGCTTCGTTGCAGTGTCAAAGCATCCCAAAGAAGATAAAACTTATTAAGGAATTCATTCGTCAGATGCCGCCCTCGTTGCTCGAACCAAAAATTCGATAAGAGTGTATAGTCGTCTTTTTCCAGTATCATGCGCCCGACAGAAAAATTGCGTCCATGGCTCTCATCGGCAGGGAGTTCATCTTTTTTTGAGAGAAACCATCCACTCCCCAAAAGACACGAAGTCGGAGCGTGCGCTGTGTGTCCCGTGGTCTGATGCGCATAGAAAGGGACAAGCAGGTGAAGTATGTTTCCTGTATCCTCGTTCTTGTATGTTCCCGATATATAAGAATCTGCCCATAAGTTATCGAGAACATTTTGCTCTAATGTGATGCGCTTGCCTTGCCATGCTCCAATCTGCAAAGGGAATGAGTCAAAATTCGCGAGCAGTGTCGCCGAACTTTCCGTGGAAAGGGAAAGGTTCAACAGAAGCCCCACACAGAAGAGAACACTGACAAACGCCATACGACGAGAAGATGGAAACGGTATAGGCACGTTTTCAGAGCGCTCACCTTGCTGGGGATGAGTTGGGAGACCTTCAAATCGACGAAGAAAAAGACACAGCCCCGCCAGGAGTGCGATGGAAATCACAAAGACAAGCCACCCTGAAAAATCATGGAAAAATCCTTCCGCAAGGCGAGGCGACACAAATTTTACCAACACACCTGTTGATGCAATGCGAATTGCATTGGAGACAATAGCAACAGGAGCCGCGAAGAGAACAGGGATAACCATGAGAAGAGCACGACGTAAGAACACGTCGGCCAAAATTAAACTAATAAGAATTGTTGGGAGAAAAAAGCGTAATCCACTACACGCATCAACGACTTGAAGTTGCAGCACACCAAGATCAATAATATTTCCCTCACGGAAAACGGGAATATTCAACATATGAAGAAAAACTTCAGAAAGCCGTGATGAAATCACTTTGAGTTGAAAACTCAGCATATTCGTGACGAACACAGGGCCTGGCACGATAAAAAGAAGGACAAGAGACGGCATAAATAACGGACGCCATGCCTTATAACCAAGCCAGACGAGCAGTAAAGAAACAATATTTATCCACAAGGAAATATAAACAAATGTTTCCAATGAGCCGAGGCGACCCACCATATAGAGAAACAACCCCAGAAGAATTCCTACAAATCCAAATACGCTTGATCCACCACGTGACTGCAGAATAATATTTCGCTTAACAGAGAGGAGGTAGAGAAAAACAGGAACCACAAGATAACAATATGAATAGTTATCATTATTCCAATGCGAGATTAAACTTGGAACTTGATCCCAGTACAATCCAACAAATAGGAAGGCTGGAAGCAGAAGAGCAATATAACGATTGAGTTGTCTCATGAAGCAATCCGAAGAGTCCCCTCGTACACGGATAAGGTCTGACGTGTAATAGTTTCCCAATTAAAAGTATTAAGCGCAAAGTTCTGCCCGCGTTCTCCCATGCTTCTTCTCTCGTTATCATCAAGTATATCGGATAACGTTTGTGCAAGAGACATCGTGTTCGATGCTTCAAAAAAACGGCACGGAGCAAGAGTGTCACCGCCATGTGCAGTAATAACACTTGTACATGCGTCGATATTACTTGCAAGAACAGGGGTGGCATAACTGAGGGCTTCGAGAAAAACGATGGGCATCCCTTCAAGATCAGATGGAAGCACAAAACATGCAGCATTACTAAATGCTTCATCCTTTTCTTCCCCATACAATGGGCCTGTAAAAATGATACGCTCATCATTACCAGCAAGCGTTCTCAAATATTCGGCGTAACCATCCATGTGGCACGCATCGCCAGCAATCAGAAGAGCCTTGTTCGTCGGAATGGTCTTAAAAGCCTCGATAAGGTAGTGGGCGCCTTTTTCCGGTACTAATCGTCCCAAGAACAGTATATACTGGTCATTTTTGATTCCAAATCGTGCAAGATTCTCTATACGTCGATGATTCGGTTCATTGACTCCATTGGGGATGTACGTTGTTTCTCGACCATACGTCGCGCGATAGTATCGTTGGAGTGGTTCTGAAACGACAATGGTTTCATCGGGGCAGTGGCACGCAGTCCAAGCTCCTGCACGAAGAAAACATTTTGCGGCAAATCCCCACTTGGCTCGTTGAAAATCAAGACCATGCACCGTCACAACAACTTTTCGTCCAAAAAAACGTGGCATCCACGAAAGAAGAGATGGACCTGTTGCATGAAAATGTACGATATCAAATTCTTGCGCAACATCAGCAAGACAGGCAACGGTATTCGTTATCGCCTCTAGATGCTTACTATAAATTGCGGGACGATTAACGAGGCGGACCCCTTCAAAGACCTCACATTCGCAGTCGTTATATTTTGAACGACAAAAGACGGTAACGTCATGTCCCCACGAAGCCATTCGGATTGAAAGCTCTCGGACGTGACGCTCAATTCCACCTGTACAATCGCCGATGGCTCGAAGACCAAGAAAAGCAATTTTCATAGCAACCGATAATTATGAAGAGGTGATACACTGCGTAAGATTTCCCAAAAATCAACGATTTCGTCGGCAGTAATGGAAGAAGTGTTCCAACAAAAATAGTCAATAAATAGAGTGAGTTTTGATTTAAAGCGTATTTGTTGTCTGGTGAAGATGGATACAAAAACAGTATGACGCCTGATTCAAATTGAATGCGTCTGGAGAAAGTGGACACGGCAAAAAGAATGAGGATGCTCGTTCTTGAGCGTGATTCAACAGGAGAAGCTTCGACTGGATCTGGCTTTCTCCCTTTTGGAGGGGAATTACTGTCAGACTAAGTCATGGCTATTACATCGAAAAATATCGTTGGTCATTGGGCTATTTCTCTATACCCGCAGTATTTTCATTATTGAACTCAGGAATCCTCGTCCATCGCGTATTAACTGAGATTTCTGGTTGCTCAAAATAATAAAGAAAAGAATGTTGATCCCGAATGAGAATCATAAAAGAGTACAGCAATTTTCTTTATCTCTTCTCGTTTTGAATGCTTTGTAAAACAAATATGGATATACATAAAACGAATAAAGATAACATGACACATCGGCATAAAAACGCTACTAGAGAAAGATCATATTAAAATTAGTTTCCATACAAAACACGATCATAATAAAAGAGTAATTTTTCCATATGACGATTAATGTCATATATTTTATGGATACGTTGTCGTGCACATTGCCCCATTTCTCCCGTTTTACCAGGAGACTCCAGAGCGCTTGCCATACAATCTGCTAATTGATGCACATCCCCAGGAGAAAAAAGCATGCCTGTCTTTCCATCTTCGATTTGTTCCGGTATGCCCCCGATTCGTGAACCGATAACAAGCTTTCCCATGCTCATAGCTTCGAGAACCACCATTGAACAGTTCTCATACCATTCGGAAGGAACAATGACGCAAGCAGCTCCCCTTATGGTGTCATACAACGACTGTCCGGAGAGGAACCCAAGAAACTCAACGTCACCAGTCTGATTCCGCAATGTTGCTTCAAGAGGTCCACAGCCAACAATTTTCAATGGAGGCTTTGGAGAAAGCTTTTGATGAGCTTTCAAGAGTGTTTCGATTCCTTTCTCACGAGAAAGTCTCCCCACATAGAGCATATAGCCATCATGATCATAGCGAGGCGTGAACGAATGAAGATCCACTCCATTAGGAAGAACCTGAATTTTATTTTTTGGTATGCGTGTTGAGATAAGATCTCTATAGAATGCGCTGGGGGTGAGAAAAAGATCAACGCACTCATAACTTTTCCGCCACTTATGATACAGCGCTTCCACCAGCATCAATGTGCTTTTAAAAAAAGATTCTTGACAATCATTCCACAGGACATGCCCAAAGCCGCCTTTTCGGCATGCGTCACAGACTTCTCCATGCTGGAAAACAACATAATTTGGGCAGACGAGTTTCGCATCATGAACAGTGACAACAAGAGGTATTCCTGCCTTTTTAAGAACAGGGAAAATGGATGGTGTGAGTTGGTGATATATATTGTGAGCGTGAGCGATATCAGGCTTTTCTTGCAATATTAAAGCAGAGATCTTTTTTACAGCTTCCCGAGAATCAACAAATCGTATTGCCGTGTTAATTTTTTGAAAAAAAGAGAGGCGATCATGGTAATCAATACACCGCGTAAAATACTCCGAGTATGGAGAAGGACTATTGTCTTGATGCTGCATAGAAAAATCCACAACACTATGCCCTGCTTCAAGCAGACCTTCTCGTTCTTGAAAGAAAACAGTCTCTGCACCGCCCTTATTATAGAAATATTTATTGATAGCGAGAATTTTCATGATGATTTTTGCAAAAAGCTTTCATGGTACTGCTTTGCAATGGATTGTGGGGCATAATTATCAAATGCAAATTGGCGTACACGATCAGAGAACATTTCAAGTTCACGGGGATTGTTAAGCAAGCGTCGAATTTGGGCTGCCATATCATCAATATCCCGAGGTGTTTCCCCCAATTTTTTCAATTGGATGATCGAATCGGGATCGAAGAAACTCAATACCGGAACACCACGTATCCACGACTGTAAAAAAGAATTGGGAAAGCCTTCGGTGTCAGAAGTGTTGATGAATACTTTAGCCCGAGCATAATATTCGTTAACCTGGTCGTATGGCACCGCACCCTTGAAATCGATATTCGGAATACTGACTGCACCACGTTGTATTTCTTCAAAGAGATTTGGATACGCGGCAGTAGCCCCCCCTATCATCACAATATTGAGATCAGGATTTTGAGAGGCAAGATCCAATGCCAAATCAGGTCGCTTAAAGGGGCGCATATTGTTCACCCAAAGGACATCAATATCCTTCGGGAGGCTCGCCTCCTGAGAGGAAGGGAGCTCCACCGCCATATTCATCAGGATGCTGTCGAGGTTATAATTCTGGCGAAGCAAATCTTGCTGTTGAATACTTTGAGCATAGATAATCTCGGCCTTCTTAAGGCCATATTCGTAGATTGGTCCGTCCAACAACGGTCGCTTAACAATATACTTTCCTGGAATAGCATCGGTGTCATGTGCAAGTCGAAAGACAAAGCGCTTTCCTCGACGGCGACAAAACCAGCAGACAACTCCGGTTAAAAGAGACGCAGACGATTGGTAGTAAATATCACAATTGGCTTGAGATAACGCACGCCATCTACCGGTCATTTTGGGATGTAACGAGCGTATCCCTGGCAAGCCGCTTCCACTCTTGAAAGCTCGTAATACTTTGATATCATCAATAATAAAAACGTCACCTTGACCGTAGTCACGCTCTACAAGCGAAACATCGTATCCAATATCTCGAAAGGCTTTGGCAAGAAGCGTCACTTGAACGGATTCCCCGCCAATTTGATTTTCGCTATACTCCGGTGCAAGAACGGGTAACGTGTTCATGGCTATGAAACAAATCGATGGCACAGCATGCTCCTCGTGAAGAGACGTTGGCACTCAGGGCAAAAACAAGATCACGAATAGGCTTCGAGAAAATGCGCATACGGAGTTTTCTCGATCCAACGTACCACCTCGGTCGCATTTGCAATTTCTCTCTCAAGTACGTTGGTTGATGTTTTTTGATTTTTTGAGTCTTGCATTTCTTCGTCTGGAACATCCATAAACGTCGTGATCTGTTTCCGTATTTTTACCGGATTGCGAAAATAGCTCTCATATGTAAATTCCATATAGGGATGATTGGTTGCATAAATGTTTCGAAAGTACTCAATTCTTTTCATCATTTTTTCTATATGATGTTCTAATCTATGAATATCAATTGCCACAGGAGTCGCCTTTGTGACTTTTGTGCAGGAATGACTTTTTCCTGTGACTTTCATCCGACGCAACGATACATATTGCTTCAGAAGATTCTCTCGAACGAGATGCAGAATTGTAAATCCCTTCTCTTCTATCCAACGTTGGAGATGCCGATTACAATAAACATGATTATACATCGCCTTAAAGCCTACCCACGGTTTATTGAGAGATCCAACGGTTTCGGGCTGATCCTTATCGTGAAATGGAACCCACGGTGATGGAAAATTTTGATCATACAATAAGCGTTGCATATACGAGTCGACATACGATTGCGGCATGGAAACAAATGGTATCTTTTGAATATAAAAATTTGACAAAATTGGTGCGAGAATCTTGTCCCCAATGATCGTCTCGCAATGGTATTTAAAACCATCGACGTGCTTGTACGACGGGAGAAAAAGCTCACCATGACACCGAATCATACTGTGATGGTTGAACCAAGTACGAATATACGTTGACCCAGTCCTTGGAAAAGTAAGGATGATAAAGGGTTTCATGTTTTTACTCCGTGTTTACTGGCTACCCATTCTCAAATGTGACAGAGGCCCCTGTCACAACATAAATAGGCCAACCATCAAGGGGTATTGATGATTTTCCTGCTGATATGTGGGATCTGACCTCCCCCATAGTTCCATAAACGGTACCGGACGCCGCAGCATTCAGGACGAGCTCGCTGGAATTGCCAAGCCAGTTATTGGCGACAATAATTGTTTCCTGTCCCTTTTGAAAAATATAGGCCCGTGTTGCGTCCCCCATATCGCGGAAGCTCACAAATTGCGCGCCAGCCAAACGAGAACTCATAGCGGAATAGGCTGGAATCAAAGCTGTCGGTTCAAGCATCACATCCCATATCCACCAGCGTCGATCAAGAACAGCATTCCACTTCGCATTGGCGCTTTGACCATTGAACCAATAGACTCGGTCTACCCCATCAGCAAAGGCCGCGGCGTAGATCATGGGAAGACATTGGGCGAGTTCGTCACTTGACATACTGTTCTCAATATCCAAAGCGATATCCTGAACATATCCAACGTTCTGCTGCCCATTGGTATCTAAGGTTGCACTAAACCAAGGATTCGCTCGTTCTGTATCCCACATGGGTTTCGGTGCAATTCCAGCCTCATTGACTGCCCGAGCAAGACGGGAAGCATAACGGGTTTCTTGATCACGTATGTCTTGCGATTCACCAAGAAAGGCAAAGGCATGCCCAGAATGGTATGATACGACATCAATAAGCTGCCCTGCTCCCACATCGAGTAACTGCTGAAAAAACTCTGGCGTTTTCATAGGGTCTTGTCCCTGTCCCCTGCCTGGACCTTTTGTCGAAGAAAAACCAAGGAGTCGAGCTTTAGGGGCATAACGAGCACGAGATTCATGAGCCAGAGTTATTAAACGTAGCGTGTCTTCAACGGAGAACTTATGACCAGGTTCATTCCAGATTTCATAGTTCACCCCCAAGTGAGCAAGGTGTCCCATGACAGCGTTAAGATAGTTTTGATATACAGTGGAATCCAGATAGTGCGGCTTTCCTGATTTCTCCTCTTGATTTCTGAGTCGCGCCGTGCGTAGCCCACTCAAAAGATCAATATTTCCCTCTTCCTGACTCGTACGCATCCACGACGGAATATCACTTGGATAAGTGCTTCCAAGAGGAAAAAAGACCTCCCAATTCATCATCTTGGCCAATCGAACAGCTTCATCAAGCGTACTAAAATCCCAAGACTTTCCGTCCTTTGAAAGCTGATATGGGTTAATAAGGCTAAAGTTACGCACGGAGCCTACCCCCATATCGCGCAACAGCGCATAATGCTCAGCAAGCGTCACCGAAGCGGGCGCCATAGTATTCATGCTACTTGAAGCTATCGACATACCGAAACGAGGGTCATTACTTGACCCTGAATAGGGTCGAGCCAACACAACAAAACGACGAGACAGCGTATATGTGCTTGCAGAAGAATCAAACTCCACGACACAGGTAAATATACCGGCGCCATTCACGGTTGGAACAATCGTATATGGATGAGCTGGCCCGGAAAACTCGCTTTTTCCAGTACCTTCTTGCACGACATGCCCACGGTAATCGAGAATAGACCAATGGACTGTGCCTGGATTCGCTAAATAAAGCAGAAGTTTTGGCGACTCTTGAGACCGGTAAACTCCAAGCTGTGCATCTGTCTCTAAACGGGCTTCAACGGAAGGACTTGCATCTCCAGGTCCCGTAACAGAAATATTGTCTAACCAAACAGTTCCTGGACTTTTTATTGTAATCGTCATCCAACCGAGCGAAGAAGCATCATTGATCGCTGTGATGGGGCCAGTAGGAAAAGTGATCGAATGTCGCCCTGCAGGAACTGTTCGCGAGACTTGGGCAAGTTGCTTCAGGCGACCATCCCCTGAAGCACGAACATGGATTTTTATTGCTGTTCGACGATCTGCGTTTATACCCAGAGAAACAGTGTAATTTTGGTTGTATATAATAGGCCACGTCGTTGAGGCCAAAGTATAGCTGCCCGTTTTAAGAGGAGGTAACTGAAGCGATGCTCGTCCATCGAGCGGAGTGGACGTATCGAGAGTCGGAGTAACAGCATAACGCCCGACCCCCAAAATTGGTGAGCGCAGAATAAGAAAGTGTCCATTCCCTAGCTCGAAATCGCCTCCAGGAAGCAACTCCGTTCCGTACGCAGGGGAAGCTGCTATGAGTATGAAGGCAAATAATACTATGATAAGCTTATCGCGCATAACCATACTCCGAGAGAAGAGGTTCCATAACAGATCCAAGTTGAGCAATTTTATCTTCAGACCAATCGCTAAGATACTTATGATTCATATTTTGCAGTCGTTCTTTTGCATCGAGTAGATTGTGTGCATCAACACAATCATCAAGGCCTGTCTGTCTATATAATCGAGTCAGCTCAGCATGAGGATTTTCAACAAATGATTCGTATCGAACTTCAGTATAGTGATCGACTGGAAGTGCTGATGACTCGCGACGAATCTCTTTAAGTACATGACGCCATTGCATTGCCGTAATGATGGCAGGATCAGCACCATTGTCACGCCACTCATTGACTTCATCCTCAGCAAGACCACCTTTCCAAAATGGCCCTTCAAAGCCACCTTTCTCTTCCCAGAAAGGAACGCGCATGAGTGAATGCACAACTGCAAATCCGTTACGGACAACATGAACGAAGCGGGCATCAGGGAAAATACTGTGCAAGAAATGCACTCGAGGCGGTCCGGTAAGCTTTGTTGCTAATCGTTTGCGCCCTTGGACTCGGACAGTCGTAGCACACGCGTTTTGTACACGTGAGCGTATATCTTCATCCGCAGTTTTGTCTGAGAGAAAATGGAATGAAAAATCTTGGCCAGTATGCCAATCCCAAAAATCATACGCCTCGTTCGGCATAGCTAAAAATCTATTGAATGGAAGAACTTTCTGATATTGCTTTTTTTGAGCCCGCAAACAAAATAAAGGATTGTCATGGAGACATCGTACAAAATTGAGCCATGGCATGTTGGGAAATTGTTGCGAATAATTTGATAGCCACCCAAGATCACGGTGCTGTGCGAATGCCTCAAAGAGAATTGTTGTTCCGCTTCGAGGCATTCCAATAAATATAATAGGGGCCTTGCTTAAAGAAGGCTTCATCATGAGACTCCTGTAAAATATCGTACTTCATCCAATTGAGGTGAGAACATCTTTACAAGCAAACCTACATATTAATCATTACGCTTTATTGATATGTAATCGATTAAAAACAATATCCTTGAGTCTTAGCACTTGTTCAAATTGTACAAGCTCTTCAATCTTTTTTGAGAAGAAAACAAAAAATGGGAATAACGACAACATAATGAGACTTTCTACTGTTGGCATACCGACTACCTCATGGATTTTATGAAAAAGCACGGGGTGCAAGAGATAAAGACCATATGATGACATTCCCAAAGGCGTAAGGAGCTTAACCAAGGGCAAAGAACACGATGACTGCATGAGCGAGATACAAAAAAATGAAGCAGCAAGAGGAAAAAGCAGGTCAACAAGCGATGGGTATACTTGGTCAAGTGGCCCCAATACCCGCTGGAGTACAATTGAAGCAATCAACAAAAATCCCCAAAGAAATGGATGCCCGATGACTCGAAACTCACGTCCTTGTTTCACAGAGGAAGCAAAAAACATTCCTAAACAAAACAAAAAAATATGTCCGAGGAACACGTCTCTATAATACCAAACTCGAACAGACGGAATATGTACTATTGGTGCAATAAAATTCAATATGACCACAACAAGAAAGCTCCCTAACAACGCAGAGACAAAGGAATATCGCCTTGTCACAGAAAATAAAAGGGGAGAAATAATATAGCATTGCACAATAGCAGGAATGAACCAAAGAAATACAGGTGACGTGAAATCTAAAGCTAAAAACGTCAAAAAAGAAGCACTTCCTCGAAATGTACTGGAAGTTGCGAAACGAAATGCAAAGACCAACCAATACAATGGATAGAGACGATTAATTCTTTTTATATAAAATTGAAAAATTCCTTTGGGATGAATCTGCCGATCTGGAAATATTTTTCCAAGCGAGTAGTAAAGGCCATATCCTGACAAAAAGAAAAATATTGAGACGAATCCATTTCCACCAATAAAATTATCATCTCCCTTGAAATAAAAACCAAACCAATGCCCAAGCATTACAGCAAGAATAGCAATTCCTTTTAAATAATCAGTTCTTTCTCGCATAGCTCACGAGCTCCGTACCAATGCATGAAGAAAATTGTATTTGTTCTTCGTTTTGTATCGCGATGGATGAGAGAAAAAAGCACAGGACGACAACGACAAAATGCTGGAAATCGACATAATTATGTCGCAACATTTCGATTTTGAACTGATCCACAGCTATAATAACAAGCATAATCATACCGAGCTTGTGAACACCAGAAAGAAAATGATCAGGGGAATATGTTCGCCTTGCTGCATTGAAAAATACAAGAAAGATCGTCCCGTAAAGCAAAGCATAGACACATAGCCCCAATAGACCGAGCGTATAAAACAAATAGATGTAGAGGCTATGAGGATACCCACGAATGAGAGCTCCTCTGGGAGGAAGCTGTTTCTTCCCTTCTGAGTCTATTAAATCACCAGGAAGAACCAACCGGATGCCTGTCCCAACAAGTGGTCCAAGATTGAAACCTTCGTCAATATACTGAGGCCAACATGCTCGGGTATCTGGAACTGCACCGTGCATTTCAGTTTTTGCTAATCGATCATATAATACATTGAATTGAGTGAACGTCAGCATGACTACACTCGCAACAGTGACAAAAGCTAAACCGATCCCTCCAATAAAAACAACCCGTTTAAGAGGAAGATATTGTCGAAAAGCCCATACAAATAATACAAACCCTCCGATTAAGACAAATATTCCACCGCGGTTGCCTGTTCCGATCAAAATGCAGAGATTTAAGAAGATGAGTACAGGAATAAGTCGAGGATAGTGTTTTGTTGTAACTCGATAATACAGCAGCATATATATCATAACGACGAGATACTCAGCCATCACTCCTGGTCCGGAAAAAGGCCCCATAAGACGACGTTCTTCCTCTCCCATTCCTAAATTTGTTCTATTGTGTGAAAATGCAAATTCTTGAATTCCAAACGGAACAATACGCGTGAAGCCAGCTATAATTTGCAACACGCAGTATGCGACAACAAACACATTACAGAGAATAATCAGACGATAGAAGAGATGAAGGTCTTCTTCTGTCTGGGTAAAAATAAACACAAGATAGGCCATAGCCAGGTTCGAACCAATACCAATTAAATACGTGAGCTTTAACATTGTAAATGGTCGTGGATTGGCAATGAATGATATTGCATACGCCATGATGACAAACACAATGACCAAATAAATTGGTTTAAGCTCCGGCCGTGGTAGCAGCTTTTTTCTTCGCTTGAGAAAGCAACTCAGCGCCACCGTATACGCAATGGCAACATTCAACGAACCATAGCGGCTATCAATAATTTGAAATGGAATCATAACAATGAGAAATTGATACAGAAATCGATCAAACCCCATTTGTGCAAGAACAAAGAGAAAAAGCCCACCACCCATAGCAATAAGCAGCTGAATAACCTGACCTTCACTTAAATTCATACGCTTACTCTGTTTGACTGGGTGTCATGAACGACGTCATTGCCGTCTTGGGGGAAAGGAGAATCCACGTGGTACTCTGAAATATGAAATCGTTCGATCATATCCTGAATGGCATGACATTCAGGGGTTGAAAGCTTCGTACGCCAACGAGAAAGAAAGGTATGATCAAAGTTCACATTTTGCGATTCAAGAGATGCTTGTTGCGAGGGACGATGTGTGAAAGCGTGTTGAGGCGGATGAGAAAGACCCAATGCATTTATAGCTCGACGCCATTCGTCTTCTGGAGAGATCACGAGTTTTTCGTAATAAATGACCTCAAGTCCAAAACGTGAAGCTTGCCGTAACGCCACAAGTGTTTCAATGCACCACTGCATGGCAAAACCACGAATTCTGTCCAAGGTGTCGAATGGCGGGAGGTCGAGTGGCGCAAGATAATCATTCCACAGAGCCTCGTCCCGACGAAACTGTTCTAATACCTCCGTGGGCGACCACGACGAAAGGCGATTTTTTGATTCCACGACTGCACCTGGATGCCGGAGAAGTACAATAACCGGAGCACTATACGCTCGATGCAGCCACCCAACCATGAGATTGGCTCGAATAAACTTCACAAGCTGTGGACCGGGGCGTTTTCGACCGTAATGCACATAATTTCGAACTATATTTTTATGTTTTCTGTATTGATTTTTCAGTTTCGCAGGAGATGTGAATATACCAATTCCATGCCAGAGGTGCTCCAAGTTGACGCGACAATGTGTCCACAGTCTGTTGACATCCCCATTCATTGCGAGATCGAGAAATGCCTTAAGCTCTTCGGGATCAGCGTCATCCGGTATGTATCGGAATGCATACTGAGCTGCACCGGGAACACGAATGGGGTGTAACGGCTCGAAAACCGTACTCAGATTATTTGCCTCCGCCAGCGCATCCAAAACCCACGTTGATCCTCCACGCCCTGACGCCGAGATAAAAAGTGGGCGTGTTGGAAAGAGCGCTTTAGAGTTGGTTTTATGTTGTTTCGGCATTTCGCCAAGCTCCTTTTCCCAAGAGAACCTTGAATACCCATCCATAACCGCTCGCCATAAGAAGAAGCGGGTAAAGCGCAAGGACGATGACGAAACTCACCCCAATCCGGACAAGTGGCTGCTCCAATGCAAAAAACTCAACGACCCACATCCCTCCTCCTGCGGCTAAAGCAGCACTCACAAAAGCAAAGAGAAAACCTTTCCAATCTTGGAGCTTGGAGATGGGAACCCCTACACACTGGGAGACGCGTCGATAGACAATAACGACCTGAATATATGCAGCAATGACAGACCCCATTGCAATTCCCACTATTCCAAACAACAATGAGGCAAAAAGGCTTATAGCAATCGAAAGGACGACAAGAATAATATTTACACGCAGGAGAAATTTTTGTTGTTTATAGAGCATGAGGATATTTTTCATATCAAGAGCTCTTCGCCCGTAAATCAACAAATAGACTTGGAGTATCTGGGTTGATTGTATATATTTATCTGTAAATGCGATCTCAACAATTGAATGAGCAAAACACAATAAATACATTATAATTGGGAAATAAGCTATTGCGACAGCAAAATTTGCACTCTGTGCAAGGTACAATACACGTTTATAATCTTTATTGAAATGCGCCTTGCTCATCTTTGGAAGGGTCACCTGCGTTAACGTTTGCCGAAGCATTGTCAAAACAGGAATATTAACAGCACCGACAACAAATATGGCATAATCTTGTGTTGTAAATAACAACGCTGCCAACCACTGTTCAGCATTTTTTCCAAGATTATTCAGCATGTATATAACGCCCATAGGCACGCCAAAAGAGACCTGCTCTTTCAAGTCAGCCCAATTGAGCCATGCAGTTGGGAGGCCAAAACGAAAATACACATACCCAATCAGAAACAGCGTTTTCAAGATGGAAAAAATCGTCAAGGCAATCAGGGTATCAACGAAACTCCTCGTTACAAACGCGGTCCCCACGAGAAGCACTTGGCGTAGAAACTCAGAGCCAGTAATGATTGCAGACTGAATGCCTACTCGATTTTCTGCAGTGGGAAGAAAATCAAGAAGTTGAGATATGACCCAACAAAAAATAAACACCGGCAGGAGATACCCTTGAGTACCATTTGCGAGCTCAGGTTTTACGAACGGGCTTCCAGGTATCGCGACCAGCGTTGCCAAAAGAGCCAACAACCCGACCAAAAACAGTGTTTGGTAAATAAAATAATTGCGTTTATTTTGATCACTTCGCGGAATAATATACAGCAGACTGCGAGGGATACCGAGAGGAGCTATCATGACTGCTGTTATGCCAAAGAGCCAAAAGAGCCTATAGACACCAAATGCCTCTTGATCCAACAGACGAACCATCGCCATGGGTGTACAAAAGCGCATGAGGGTCACCACACTGTTGGCGGCTCCGAGTAAAAGCGTTTGCGATCGCACAGAGCGATGCCGTTTAGGCGTTGACGTCGAGTTCATTTGATGGAGCGTTGTTACATCCCCATGAGTATTGTCTGACATAATCAATGCTCCCCAAGGTCATCTGCCCCAACATCACCCATTAACGCAAGAAGACAAAGACAGTATATATGTTCTATCTACTATATGACGAACAACTATATCATAGTATAATATGCACAATACGAATCATCTTCAATGACGTCACAGAACAACACTCATATTTAAAAAAATTATACTTACACAATCACAACAGACACACCAATACAAACTGAAACATCAAACAACCGAAGAGTCCGCATCAACAGCACATACAATCTCTACAATTCCATGTGATAAAACGTGTTTATTGTTATATTTAGCAGCATACAAGCACAGCAATCATTGAAATATTTTATTAAAAGAAAAAGAACCATCGACGCCTTTTTTGTGATGTCTTTTCATTTTGATTCTTGCTTATCGAACCACTCGCTTCAGCAAGATGTTGCTGAGCACTTCTCCCATTTATCTCATGTTGAAACCTCGCACACCGAACAAGAAGAGCTTCATTCTTTTTACGTTCTTCGCGCAAAAGCATTTCAAGTTTTTTCACCACAACATCTTTTGCTCCATCATGCTTTTTCTCAAGTTCAGCCGCTTGCCACTCCATGAGACCTGCAAGTTTTTCTACACGAAGCTCAAGCGAATGGAGACGTGACTCAAGATCATGACGAAGTGTCTCCGATGATGCGTTGACCGATGCACATTGTTCTTCAGTATTACCAATCGAATCCGAGGCATGCTGTGTAAACAGACCATCTTCTTTTTTATCGGTAACGACCTGGCGAACGATGTCGACACTAATGGAGTCCAACTCATCAGCGTAGCCATACACCAGCGCCGCATCACACAGAATATTGATCGACCTTGGTACGCCTCCGGCTGTTTCCGAAATAAGATCAATGGCATCATCGGTGAACAGATCTTCGATGGGCGATTCAACGGCAGTGAGACGGTGCTGAATATATGCATGCACCTCATCACGTGAGAGCGGCTTGAGATGGTAACTCGCCGTGACACGCTGGACGAGTTGGCTTAAACTTGGATGTTGCAGACGTTGTTTCAACTCGGGTTGCCCGACCAGGCAAATCTGAATAAGCGCCGTATGTTCCGTCTGAAGATTCGACAACATTCGCACTTCTTCCAAAGCCGAATGGGTCAAATTTTGTGCTTCGTCGATAACAAGCAAGCATCGTTCGTTTCTACTGAATGTTTCAATCAAGAAGGCATTGAGTTGATCAAGATACCCAGCTTTACTTGACCCATTCGGAGTAAGTTCAAATTCAATGAGGATACTCCGCAGCAGATCATCGTCAGTCAGGTTGGTATTGAAAATTGTTGCAATATGAAAATTTCCCGGAAGCTTTCCGGAAAGATAACGAATAAGCGTCGTTTTTCCCGTCCCAACTTCGCCTGTCAAAATAATAATGCCACTGGATTCGGCCAAACCGTATTCAAGGTAGCTCATGGCGAGCTGGTGCTTTTCACTTGGGTAGAGGAAAGCCGGATTGGGCACTATACTGAATGGCTTGCCCTTGAAACCGTAAAAGGCTTCGTACATGAGCTTGATGACTCCTAAGCGGCGATTTCAATTTTGTTTATGACCGTACCAACAATATTTCGTCCTTCAAGCTGCTTCATAGCAGACTCAATATGGTGACGAGAGGTAGAGTTGGCTTCAACCACGACAAGAATGGCATCGACATACGATGCAAAAACGAGAGAATCCGGCATGCTGAGGATATGCGGACAGTCGTAAATAACGTATCGGTCTGGATATCTGTTCTTGAGATCACCAACAAGATGACGCATGCGCGGTGTACCGAGGACATCAGTTGAACC
Organism: Desulfovibrio inopinatus DSM 10711; assembly: GCF_000429305.1. Classification (NCBI taxonomy): domain Bacteria; kingdom Pseudomonadati; phylum Thermodesulfobacteriota; class Desulfovibrionia; order Desulfovibrionales; family Desulfovibrionaceae; genus Desulfovibrio; species Desulfovibrio inopinatus. Next base: position 456,566 of record NZ_AUBP01000001.1, on the reverse strand, counting down.
GGATAACGGACGCCCAGCAGGCAAGACAACAAATTTTTCGACATCCGGGTTAATGAGCAAATCAGGGACAATAACATCATCCTGAAGCAGATAATCTGACAGCCCCATACTTTCCGATTCCAGTCCAAGATAGCCCGTTACGGCTGGTGATCGAAGATTTGCATCGACTAACAAAGCCGTTTGATCGGCTTGGCGTGCCATGCTTAACGCAAGGTTGAGAGCAGTTATTGTTTTTCCTTCTCCAGAAACCGCACTCGTCACCATCAGGGTATTCCAACCCTTTTCTTTAGTTCGATGCAAAATTTGCGTTCGCAAAAGATCATACGCATCTTTAACGGCTTGACTTGAGTCTGGTGTCAGGATGCGATTTTGCTCTAATGTGGCGTTGTTCAGCTTCCGAACTCGAGTCATGGAATACTGCGGATGCGGAGTGGAAAATCCAGCTGTTGACGCCTCTTCTCCACGAGACAACCGAGAAGAAGTGTGCCCGTGATGCACCTCTTCCTGGAGTGGAGACATTCCTTGTGTTGCTTTGGCTTTCTCAAGCGCTTTGGCGATTTTGCTCATTATTAAACCAAATCCTTCTACACGGTGCGTGGTTGATTTTAAAAAAAGGTCTGGAATCGCTGAACGGCTATACCCCAAAGAATATCAATGGGCTGATAAGCGAAGTGAACCGTGGCAACCATCACAATGAGCACAGCAGCAACACTGCTCATCATAGCAATGCGTTTTCTCGTTCGCATACGCAGATCTTGAAGTGTTACAAGATATGGAACAGACGAAAGAACTGGAACGGCTGAGAGGGTGGAAATTTCCTCCGGGTTATGAATGGACTTATCCATAAACTCCGCCATTGTCCCCACACCAACCCCCGCACCACATGCCAAAACGAATCCAATCAAAAGCAGGACAATACGATTCGGTTTTTCAGGTTTTTCAGGAATGGCCGGAGAGTCAACAACTGTAAATTGTTCGCCCATTTGTTGCTCTTCAAGGCCTTTCGCTTCTTTCGCCACCTGTAATCGACTTGCAGTTTCAGCATATTTTGCCCGAGCAGTATCGTAGTCACGAAGAAGCGATTTATATTCTTGTTCAACACGTGGAGTTTCTTCAACGCGTCGTTGATAATCTTCCATTTTCGCTTCAGAGTCTGCAATGCTGGCTTTCGTCTTCTCAATATCAAGTTCCGCCGCTTTGACCTGCGACTGAATATTGATGTAACTGGGGTTACTTACAGAGCCGGATTGCTTGGCATACGATTGGTATTTAGAGAATTCACCAAGCTGGTCTTCCATAGCGTGAACTTCTTTTTTTAAGGCAATGACATCAGGATGCTTATCGCTATACTTTTGTTGAGCTTCAGTTAATTGCATCCGCTTGGCGTCAAGCTCACTCGACACCGAAGCTAGGCCTGAACGTCCACCGTATGTCGCCTCCATTGCACGCAACTGATTTTGAAGCCTGATGACATCCGGATGTTTGTCCGATAGACGAGATTTCAACGTAATATACTGTCGACGAAGCATATCCAGTTCTTCTGTTGGAGAAGACATGCGAGAAGAACCCTGTGTCGAGATGTATTGGTAAGGAGAAATTGCAGCCAACTGTCCTTGAAGATACACAAGCCGATCTTGAAGGTTAATCAATTGGGTGCGCTTGTCGCTGACATCTTTTTCCAATCGTTGCAGCGTATTGAGATTCACTTCCATAAGCTCTGGAAGAGAGTGGAGGTTCTTCTCTTTAAATGCAGCAACTTTGGACTCAGTATCTTCCATCTCGCGTTTCAGCGTCTCAACTTGCTGCTCAAGAAAATCGTAAGTTGTTCCGGCTTTCTCTTGGCGTGCCTTGAGGTTTTCCTCAAGATATAGCGAAGTGAGTGTATTCGCGACATTACTGACGACTTGAGGATTCTTGCCCTCAAAAGAAAGCGAGAAGGCGATCGTCGCTTCGGAAGAACGACCTGACGTCGGGTTCATAACTTCTGCTTGAATCGACTCCATGGAAATGTTCGAACGCACTTCGTCAAGAACATCTTCAGTTGTACCGGTTTGTCGCAGATCCGGGTACAACTTATATTTATTGACAATATCAAGGAGATTTTTTCGGCTAAGGACAATTTTAGAAATTGTTTGCAACCGTTCTTCAATATAACCAGTTACAGTACTCCGTACCATTTCCTGCGGAATCTCTTGCGCTTCAATGAGAATGACTGCCGAAGACTTATAAATGGATGGTAAAAGAAAAGTCACAACAACAGATATGGCAAAGACAATGACGAATGGAATAATAAAAGCAAGTCTTCGCCTTTTAAAAGCTTGAATATAATCTTGAAAATCAGCTTGCTGTTCCATCGAGTGCACCTTGGATGTTAAATCCGTTATTTTCCAAATGGATTTGCCACAGAGAATTCAACGTACACTTGATCTCTCGACTTATTGCTATCTGTCGTATAATTCCAAGTCTCATAGCGGCTGTAGCCAACTTGAACGAAGAAATCTTCATCAAAGTAGTACGTCAACTTTGGAGAAATATTGTAAGACAAACGTGTTGTATCAACACCAGAGCGATAATCTGAAATTGAGTCATATATATTACAAGAAATACCAGCGTTCAGTCGTTCCGATATTTTCCAGTTTACATTCAATCTTGCCCGATTACGGCTGATAAGCTCTCCGCGGACACCTTGTGTCACGCCCCGATCCAGTCCTACAGTAAGCGATGTTGTTTGCGTTGGCTTATATTCCAACTCCGCAGCCCCACCAAACTGGACCGTTGAGGAATCACCCGCTTCTTCAAAAAACGTCTGAGTCCCAATGACACCCCCCATGGCCGAAACTGTAAGCCGTTCGGAGATATCCCATTCAACTCCTAACATGGCATTCCCAAGATAGCGCTCACCATGATCATATCGAGAATGCAACGACGTCGCGTCTGTCTGAAGATTAAGGGACCCTCGGAGAATCTCTGAAAATGCATGAACCCACGAAAACCCTCCTCGGACGCCAGAAGAATTGGTATAGGTATCTGAATCGTAATCGATAAATGTGCCAGCAACGGTGAAAGAGATGACATCTCGTTCTGTTACGGCGTATCGCGCATTGGGATTGATTGTAATCTCTCTACGTCCAATTTTACTCGTTGGAATACCTGAATCACTGAGGTAATAATCAAACGTATTGTCAAAAATTAAACTTCCATCAAGTCCAACAGTCAATCGCTCTGTTGCGTTGTATGAAGACGAGAACTCATAATTTTGATTTATCCTATTATAATCGGCATACCGAGCATAAAGATATATATTAGCGGCAGCTAAAGCTTTTATCGAGTACCGTTCATCTTCAAGAAGCAATTCCACCGATGGAGAGAGTCGCGTTTCAAAATCTTGAATATCACGTAAAAAGACGTTGTTATCATACGTTTGCCGTGCGGATAGAGCTGGAGTAATTCTCCAGCTTATCGCATAGCCTGCATCTGGAAAAAAACAGACCAGCACAAACAACATTGTCAGGTATCGCGCTTGTATATTTAAAAAACGCATGATGTGAAACTCTTGCGGCATGGGTCACATCTTATGGGACAACAATCGTGTCGCCGGGATGCAGCAGTATATTCTGTTCTAAATCATCGCCACTTTTGACATCGTCATAATCAAACCGAAACACTTCTTGCGCACCATTTTCGGAGCGCAAAATCCGTATGGATGATTGAGACGCATACGCTGTTGGACCTCCAGCCCAGGCGAGGGCTTGCATAACGCGCGTTGGGCCTTGCATAAGATACATTCCAGGGGAATTTACTTTTCCAACAACATATACTTGAGGGCTTGTCAGCTTAAGCAGCATGACAGTAACTGTGGTATCAGGAATAAACTCTCGAATGCGTTTTTCAATCTCAGCACGAACATCTTCGATGGTTCGTCCTTTTGCAACGACATCGCCAATCAGAGGGAAGGATATATATCCGTCTGGCCGAACAAGAACTTCTCGATTAAGCGCTTCATCATTCCAAACGGATACTTCCAAAACATCTCCCCCACCAAGATGAAAGTCCGTGTTAGGAGCTGTTTTGGCACAAACGAGGGCTGGGTTTGCGACAATTCCGATAAAGAACGTGAAAACCCCCAAAACAAGTATTCTTTTTAAGTGATACTGCACAGTTCCCTCCCGCTCTCGTGTAATGTAATCAGTATTCAGCTCAATCAGTTTTTCTGTGCACGGTGCGCAGTATTGTGCAGTAAGAAAGAAACGGGCCATTCTTTTTAATGTTATATATTACAGAATGTTATAGTATTTACACATTCCTCATTATTAATATTTTCCGAAAGAGAGCGACAGAACCGTCTTCTTCTTGCTCATGACGTCTTCTTTTTCTGGAAAAAGTAGTGTCATCAGATTTTTCCAGACGTCTATTCTAATTCACATATTCTTCTGGAATCCAATCACACTGAAATACTTGACAAAATTCGATACCTACAAAAAGTGTGGTATCATTACGATCAATCCGGCAGGGGCGACACCAGATATTGTTGGTGCCATTTGTATTTTTCGGATCATCAAACATCAAAACGAATTCGTCGGCATGAAATGCAAATGCGTTCTCCTTCTTTAAAGGTATAGAAACAAGAGCCCCGCTTAGCGAGATATTAATAATTTGCGCAGAGTCATAGCGGCTGATTTTACTCGAAAGCGTTTTCCTTTTTGTATGAACAAGAGCGGGAATGGATGTTTCAAATCGCTGATGCCTTCGTTTCTCTAGATAAACGTGTTCCATCGGTGCAACCTTTTGCTTCAAGTGACAGAATGTGAGTGCTGATTCATACGGACCTGGAACTTTTTTAGAAAATGAAAGTTATATGCCAATTCAAAAATATCATTATATTTCATTATATTAAAACACAGCATATAGACGATATGATGTCTCTATTCTGTTCTTTTCATAAGAAAATAGCATATATTTTTGGACGCCGTCCGGTTGTTCCAGAGAACATGGACATTGCAGAAGCAAAACGTATTCCAATATTCCTGGAAATTGTCTGCTTTGGAGCTATGATTTTGTGTTATTTTTGATTTATTTCATGGAAAATACGTCTTAAACCTTAAAACAACACACTGATTTAAATAAATATTTAAAATTGGCACAAATCTTTCTTATTCACTTGAATTATGAGCACAACTCGATCAATAGTGATATGATTTCACAACACCTGAAATAAACTCAGATTCAAATGCAATTCATAACGAGTGGAAATACCGTATGATAATTCCCAATACACATATCGATAGCAATACATTTGAAAAGTATGACGAGCTTGCTTTAGTTTCACTTATGCTCGAAGACAGATATGAAGAACAACAAATACAAGAGATCACAGAGCGAATTATCAAACATCGAAAATTTTTATGCAAGAAATTAGGCCGCGAAGTTGGTCCAGTCGTTGCCGTCTGTGATTATTGTACCAATATCCATCAACTCGTTATACACCCTGCCATTATTTCAATGAATCAACTTCGTCATCTTCAAGAGGGATCAATAAAAGACGAATTAACAGGATGCGGCAATAGACGATTTCTTAAAGAGGAGATCAACAGAGAAGTCGAGAGAAGTCGACGATCAGGAAAGCCTTATTCTTTAATTATTGCAGACATTGATCATTTCAAAGAATATAATGACAACTTTGGTCATCACGAAGGGGACGAGGTTTTAAAAGAAACAGCTGATATTTTACAATCTCGTTGTCGACGCATTGACAGGCTCGTTCGTTACGGAGGAGATGAATTTGTTTTAATATGCCCCAATACCGAACCTGATGCCGTATTATTTGTTGCTGAACGTTTGCGGAAAGCCGTAGAAAAGCATCAGTTTAAAAAAGGGAAGCTGACTTTAAGCATTGGTGTAGCAACATGTAAATCCTCATACTTATACTGGGAAAATATCTTTCATGATGCGGACCTGGCGCTGTATCGAGCAAAACAACTTGGCCGTAACCGTGTCTGCGTCAGAGCCAACGATCTTCGGCACCACCCCAGATTCTCAGTACAAATCCCCCTTGTTCTTCAACCAGGTGGAGCGCATTCTGACACTCAACGTGCAGTAACAAACAATATTAGCCGGACAGGAATGGGGGTGATTTCCGATGTTGCATTTAGCCTTCAAACAAATGTATTAGCGACGCTCTATAATCAAAAGAAAAAGACAATATTCCGGGTAGAAGCAACGGCTGTCCGAACTGACATTGAATATCCAGGAATAAAAGGAAAATACACTGGATTCCGTTTCAACTCACACAATATCTCAGATGCAGATTTTGAATATTTTTGGGCTTCATTTCTTAATCACTAGAGAATATTTCAACAATTTTTCCGGTTTCATTTTTCTCTACGAGATACCACGACTCTACAATTTTATATCCATTACGATATACATACAAAGAAGTCGCGCATGATGTAAACCGAATATGTACACCATGAGATCAATGTTCGAGTATTGCAATGTTCTTTCTTCAGAATCCATCCACTGATACATCTTGACGAAGCACGTCTCATACGTCCTTCAACAATCATGCAGAATCTTTAAAAAAATGACGATATGATCATGCTACAAAAGCAGTCGTGCCCCCCCCTTTGGTGAAGGCACGACTGCTTTCATTGTGGTAATTCTCTCGAATTCGAACAATTCGCCGAAATTACATGGTGTTTTTTGACGAATGTGACGAAGGAGCAATACACCTTTGAAACTTAGCAAGCAGACATCCCCCCAAAAGAGGGAAGAGTGTCAATAAAAAGCTCCCCGGCAAAGGGACGGGGCTTGTATCCGGTGTTTCTGTCTCTTGATCTGTAATTTCAATATCATTTGTCACCGGCTCAGAATCAAACAAATTTAAATCGTCAAAGTATGAGGTATCCACGTCATTCGTATTGTTCCCTGTAGAGCCTCCCCCTGCGCTACTCCCCCCTCCAGAATAAATGCTTCTCGCTGGAGAATTTTGTTGATTGCGACTCGCCAAACTGAGTGTGGGGTCTAACAAACCGTGATTTGTCCAGTCTGAGGAAGAAGAAAAAAAACCTCCACCATTTCGGGAATTCTGTGCTATCAATGCATTTAATTTATCTGCCTGGCTCGAAAGAGACTGCCCAGCAGATGGAGACAAGGCCATGGAAAACGCATCCATCCCAGTTCTGTAGCCCCCAATATGAAAGGGGGCTATTGGAGATTCGTCGGAGGAGGATGTCTGAAAACCATCGATGAGGAATTTTCGCGCAAGCTCTGCACCTTTTAGAGCATCATCAGGCGAAAATATGGCTGTAAGGCCAAAGGCAGCTCCCGAACCGACAAGAACACACATTGGCACTGCCAACGCAAACAAAAGAACCTTGTTTCTAAAGAGGCGTGAAAGAGATGTCGACTTGGATTGCGCATTTTGCAAAGCAGAATTTGGAGCGTGCATGAGGCTCTCCCTGAGGGCTGTACGTATTTAAATACCTCCTTCTCTGAAAAAAACATGCCAAAGAAAAAAATTTTGTATTTTAAAATGTTACATAAAAATCTTCCTTAACAGGATACGCATGTCCGAAAGGAAATGACATTCTCACCGTTTGAACCAGGAAACAGTACGAAAAACGTGGACAGCTTAATGAGGTAGGGGCTGTTGAATATATCTGCGAATAGCAGCGGCGACATGAGCCATTTCCTTGCGTAGCTCTAAAAATTGATCGATTGCTCCTGACAAATCGCCGTCACGGGCCAGTTCTTCAACTTGAAGAGCAATATCCTTACCATGTTGTGCACCTAGCGCCGAAAGAGACGACTTCAATGAATGCGCAACACGCTTCAGCTCATTAATATCATAATTTGCAATTGCTGCGTCAGCCGCGCTGATATATTCACCCTCATGTGTCAGATAGCTTTGACATATACGTCTGACCATAGAGTCACTGCCTCCTGTCAAAGCAACAAGATACTTTATATCAATAACACTTCGAGACGGTTCATCCTGAAAAATGATACTCTCGCCTTGTACAACATCCACGATTGTCTTCATGAGTTGATCGATCGCAATCGGTTTTGACAAATATGCATTGATGCCTGCTTCTTGGCATCGTTTATCGAACCCAGGCATGGCATGAGCGGTCAACGCAACAATTGGAATTGAAGCGGTCTTGGTATCAGTATCTCGACGTAATGTGCGAGATGCCTCCAAACCATCCATCTGCGGCATATAAATATCCATAAGAATAAGATCAAAATCGTTTCGCTTGACGGCGGAAAGAACTTCAAAACCATTACTCGCTGTGACAATCTGATGCCCGTTCCGCTCAAGAATCAGCTTCAACATATCCAGGTTGATAGGATTGTCTTCAGCTAAAAGAATAGAAAGGGGATGTATTATCGTTGAAACACTTGGCGGAGAGTCGGTTAACGGGATATCGCTATTTTGAGTTCGTTGAAGCGGAATTTGCACATAAATAGTCGTGCCAACGTCGGGAGCACTTTTCACCCATATGCGTCCAGACATGCGGGATATAATACCTTGACAAATAGCCAACCCAAGCCCGCTTCCGGGAATCGCCCGCTTATGAGAATCTTCAAGACGTGTAAATTTATCGAAAATTCGCAGAATATCTTGAGGAGAAATTCCAATACCTGTGTCTTGAATGGTAAAAAGGATCTGCATAGAGTCATCTTCTTTTGAAAGCGACTCCATCGGGACAGAAACAGCAACGGCATCGATTGGAATGCTCTTCATATCGAACATATGTGCTGCAATATGGACAGAACCTTCTATCGTGAACTTCAATGCATTCCCGCACAAATTATACAGAAGTTGGTTCAGACGCATGGAATCAGAAAGACAATGCCGCGGCACAGCGCTATCAATGAAATACGAAAACTCTATCTCATTACTTATTTCTTTGACACAGAGTGCGTTATATACAGATTCAATAGTTTGATGAAGATCAACCAGCTCTTCCTTCAAATGGAATGTTCGAGCTTCTATTTGTGCAGTGTCTAATATCCCATTGATGAGCTGAAAAAGAACTCGTGATGCGTGTTTAACATTATTAAGATGCTGGATTTGCTCTTCTTTGGGATTGTCATTCAGTAAAATTTCAATCAATCCCATAATCGAGCTGAGGGGAGTTCTCAGCTCATGGCTGATATTGGAAAGAAAATCACTTTTTGCCTTGTTTGCAGATTCCGCCGCTTCTTTGGCTTTGAGAAGAGCAGCTTGTGCATTATCCCACGGACGCATATCACGTCCTATGCACATAAAACAGACGGTTTCCTCAATACTGACACATTTGCAGTTGATTTCAAAAGGAATCACCTCACTCTCAGCAGTGAGTATTTCAATTCGAATCGAAGAAGCTTCACCATTGATTTTATTTGATTTAGAGGCATTAAAAATTGAATTGTAATCTGATCGTGTAACGAGGCTAAAGGGAGTCCCAACGAGATCTTTACTCGTAAATCCAAGAAGTTCACATGCTGAAGGATTCAAGTCGAGAAAATTATAGTTTTTATCAAGAATAAAAATGACATCTCCAGCATTTTCAAAAAGCATTGTATACTTGCTGATTGATGTTATGAATTTCTTTGTAAGAGAATCATACGCAGTCACATCATTGCAATAACATCCGATAATAGCACGCTCACCTTCTTGATGAACAGGAGCCATTGTCACTTTAAAAGTACGATACTTCAGCTTTGCAAAAAATATATTTCTATAACCGTTCTGCATAGCCTTATTCATTTTTTCTTTAAAAAGAGATGCAATATGCGGAAGTAAAATTTTATAAATATTTTTCCCAATAACATTTTGAGGAGAACTTTTCAGTCGACGAGCAGCTGACTTATTACATGCAACAATATCTCCTTGTGGAGTCATGAGAATAATAAGCTCATAGCTTGCATCAATAAGGCTCCGTATTGTATCTCTACTCTTCTTTATACATCGTTCGAGCTCTTTCAAGTGAAAGATATCGCTTACAAAACCTTCATAATACTGAACTTCTCCATTGAGACGACAAACAGAATGCACATTTCGTGTTGTCCAAACGGTTCTCCCTCCTGAATCTGTTGTTTGGGCTTCAAAGTTATAAACATAACCGGAATTTTCTATCTTTTGAAAGAATAAATCTTTTTGAGAGACATCACGAAAACAATGCGGTTGCCAACGTGGAGACGACAACAACAAATCATTTGATGACGTAAATCCATTCATTTTTGCCATTGACTTATTCACGTACAAACACTTTCCATTTGGAAGACACTGATACAAACCAATTGGTGCATTATGAGCTATACTACGAAACTTTTCTTCTGAATCAACTAAAGATTCAAATGCCATGCGTTCCAAAGAAACATCACGAGCATGAAAGAGTATAAGCCCTCCATCATATTCAAGTTTTTGCCAATGCACATCCAAAGAACAGCGTTTGCTATTTCTATCTACAACTTCCACATCAAGGAATCCTGACATTCTGTTCTTTTTGCGTGCATTCACAAACTCACGCAAGACTAAATGCTTTTGCTTGTGACTGAGTATACTATCTAATGAAACAGATGAATTATTTTCCACAACATGTCCAAGAAGAGTTCGACACGATGCATTCAAATAAACAAGCCGATCAAAATGCATCAACGCCGCAAAATCAGAAGAGGAATCAACAATCTCCTGCGCACGTGGAGAAACAACGGATTCCGAGGTTTCTGGACAAGGCTCAGACAAAGGCAAAGTTGCTATGAGATCAGCATAGGAAACGTCTCGAAGGGCAAGACGTCTCCAAAAAGATTGCCCTTCGCCTGCATCAACAGGAGCTTGAAGGATATCGGCAACCCACTTAGGCACCGTGGAATGCAAGACATCATTTTTATTTAGGACAAGAACAATATAACAATCACATAAAGCATGTTTTCCTGCTTCTTCGAAGTCACGGAGCGTCTTCTCGTCGACAAAATACACATGGGAACAGTGAGGTAGTTGTTTGAAGCCCTCGAATGAATCGAGAGTTTTGACGACAAATCCTGCGTGACGGCAAAATGATGCAATGTTGTCACGAATAGTTTGATCTCGTAGTGACAAGATCGCATGATTTTTTTTTGCTGGAGATGATTTGCAGCTGCGGTTCCAAGCTGCCAACTGAGCGGAAGAGTACGAAGCATCCATCTTAAATTGATTTTCTATCTATTTGATGTTTTTTTAGAATTTCATAGATACGTGCACGAGACAGCCCTGAATATGAACAAGCTTTTACGAGGTCATTATTGCATTTCTTAAGCAAGAGTTTAAAATATACGTGCTCTGTACGCTCTATAGTTGTTTCTCGCATTTGTTTGTATGTGGGAAACGTTTCAAACGATTCAAGCTCTGATGCAATGAATTCATCTGAAACGGTTTTCTCTAAATCCTGTTCACTGGCGCCAAGCTTTGATTGAACAAGATTAACGCGAATATCAAGCGGAAGATGATAAGGATGGAGTTGTTTTTCCTCAAAAGCGTTACTCACCGCTGTATACAATGTGTTAATGAATTCACGGATATTACCGGGCCAATCATAGCAGTGAAGTGCCTCGAGAAAATCATTTGACATTGTTTTCGGCCCAATATTGTGGTCTTCACAAATACGCGGAATATAAAATGCCGCAATTTGTTCAATATCATTTTGTCTCTCGCGCAAGGGAGGAAGCTCAATCATGAGAGTTTGTAGCCGAAAGTAGAGATCTTTCCGAAATCGTTTTTCCTCAACCATCGTCGCGAGATCACGATTTGTGGCTGCAATAAGCCTGAAATCACTTGATCGTTCCCGTTGTGATCCAATACAACGAAATCGTCGTTCTTGTAAGACGCGCAGCAATGTTTTTTGAACTTCAAGCGGTAAATCGCCAATTTCATCCAAAAACAACGTCCCACCATCCGCGAGAGCAAACAAGCCTTCCCTATCTTCCTTGGCATCAGTGTATGAGCCTTTTTTATGACCAAACAACAGACTCTCTGCTAATGTTTTCGGAATACAGGTACAATCAACAACGATGAAATTATTGCTTGATCTAGAGCTGTTATCGTGAGCTGCTTTGGCGAACAACTCCTTTCCCGTGCCTGTTTCCCCGGTAATCAAAAGGCTACCGGAACTCTTGGCGGCCTGATTCAACTTACTTAGACATGCACGCAATGCGGGACTATCACCAATTATGGAGTCACGCTTGAGGTTCTTGCGCTGATTCACCGCCATAATGCGGGCATTTCGGAATTGCTGGGCACGTTTGATAAGAAGCCGAATGGAGTTGGCCGTGGCTGGTTTTTGGATATAGTCCCAGGCTCCATTCTTTAGAGCGGCCTCGGCACCATCCATTGTTCCGTCACCGGTAATGATAACAACTTCAGCGGATGGCTCGCCAACCTTGAACTCAGCAATACGATGGAGACCGTTCCCGTCGGGCAAATTCACATCAAGAAAGATGATATCAAATCCCCCCGTTCGCGCTTCTCGAATACCTTCGTCCAATCGTTTCGATTTTATACTCTTATATCCGCAATCAGCTAATACATTTGCTGTATAGTCGAGAAAAAACGGATCATCATCAACAATAAGGGCATTGAACATTGTTTTGCTCCAGAGGATGACACAAATTTCAAAGCAAAAAAATTTATAAAACAGATAAAAATATATTTTTGACAAAAATAAACTTTGTATCTTGATATGTCAATTGCATTACATTTTTGTAACAAGACTCAGGGAATAACTGAGAACATCCCTATAAAAGAATTTAATAAGGATAATTCTTTAAATAGAGTATTTACATACCATTGAAATATACAAACACAAAAGAGGTAACACGATCAACATGCTACCCCTTGCTAAACAGAATGATAGTGATGTATTATATGATATGACAATCAAATTTACACAACTTTCCGCCGAATAGACACAAGCCCAAGCATAGCACTTCCAAACAACCAGACTCCAGCTGGCAGTGGTACTGCAGAGACACTTGATACATTAGCGGACAAAGAACCAACTGTGTCATTTACACTTAACAAAGAGCTATCTTTACCACTATAGTACAAATGAAATGGAACATCGCTAGGACCAAATATTTTCAGATAAGATATATCTGATGCTTGGCTATCGGAATCTGTCGTAAAAACGGTCCACCCAGGCGAAGCAATAGAGTCACCAATATCTTTAATCGTCTTTCCACCAAATCGAATTTTGATAGCATTCAGCATGCTGGCATCACCCATGTAGCCAGTTTTATTATCAGATATTTCTATTTTATTCTGTTCCAAGATACTCATATCGAGGGTCAGAACCCCCGAGGTGTAGTAACCAGTGATTCCAAAAAATTCATTAACAGTAATGTCGGAAAGATCAAACTTGAGCAACGAGGCCCAGCTGGTATTGGCACTCATAGTTAACGCAAAACAAACAACTAACGCATATTTCAAAACTTTCATTGTATATCCTCCTCGTTGGAATGAAAGAGCTCCATCTCTTTAGGAAGAATCGTGCCAACGAAAAAAGAAAACGAATACAACCTATTACTTTTTCGTATCTCGTCCATTGTCTGGAAGAAACAGCAAAAACGACTGGAAGATGTCTGGAATTGTCGATCAAACAAGAAAACGGAAAGCTTCTGAAGACGGAATCATCCCGAAAACATATTCACAACGCATCGCGATCACGGATTGTGTCAATTTAATCGGCAAAGGAGGAAAAAAATCTCTCCTGAAAGAAGGTGCTCTCGGAAAAACAAAATTTTCACTCATCCTTCGTCGTGAAACTTTGCCACCACCAGAGTCATATCGTCACTGACGCGGACACCGCGAGAAAATTCACGAACAGCTTCAAAGACACCATCTCGAATTGTCCGGGCATCCTGGACAGCATTTTCGCGGATAACACTTAAAAACCGTTCTTTCCCAAACATTTCGCCGTGAATATTGTTTGACTCCCATATGCCATCTGTCCCGATAACGATGATCGCATTCTTAGGCCTGTTTTCCAGAAGGTTGGCTATATAGCGAGTATCGTCCAAGACTCCCAAAGGAAGCCCAACGCCTTCAAGTAATGAGAATGTGTCCGCCGCCGGGTCATACACCCAGGCCGGGTCGTGCCCTGCCCGCACCCAAACAAGGTCACCGGAACGAGAATCCGCCAGAAGATGAAACAGTGTCACAAAACGTCCTGTCTGCGAAACATCCTGAGCAAGTTGGGCATTCAGGCTGGAGATTATTGTCCCCAAACTGTCTTTATCACTCGGATGACTACGCAAATACGTTCGAACCGAACTCATCAAAAGTGAGGCATCGACACCGTGTCCGGAGACATCCGCAACAACCAGTGCGCAGGGCCCTTCTGCATTGCTGATGTAATCAAAATAATCTCCCCCGACTTCATCGCAGGGTTCCGAGCGCCCTGCCAATTCCAGTCCGGGGATATTGGGTGCTTCCGAAGGAAACAGACTTCGCTGAAACTGTCCCGCCAAGAGCAATGCCTTTTTGGATTCCGTCAAATCCGTCACAAAAAGGAAATACCCCATGAGATCACCGGAATCCCCAGTAAGCACATTGGCAGTAATAAGCACCGGAATGAAATGCCCACTTTTATGTACCAAAGAGGTTTCACGACGCCAGTATCCTGTCGATTCATTCAACTCACTCGAAATGCAACCAATTTCGCCATCCGGTGTATACATCGATGGCATAGAACCGATCACTTCTTCTTTGGAATAGCCGGTAAGACGTAACCAGGATGCATTTGCATACTCAATCCGAGAGTCTTTCCCTAAGAGAAGAAAGCCTTCCGTACATGTTTCAACAATACGCCGATATTTCTCCTCACTCTTGCGCAGACCAGTCAGGAGATTCATCATAAGTGCAAGCCAAGCCGCGCGATTCTCCTCCATGCTTTTTAAATTAAACTTTACACGAGCGAGCTTGCGCGCAAGGAATTCATTCTCATGTTTAAGCCCTGCAAGTGATGGTTGACGCTTCTTTTTATGCTGCTGACAGACTGCATGCGACTGACAAAGAGGTGTAGCATCTTCTTCCGCAAGAAAAACCGTCACCAAAGTATGGTTATGCAACGCGCTTGGGCGTCCCTGGCCAATAGGACCAACCTCCCCGTAACTATAAAAACCAACGATAGGAACATAACATGGCAATGCGTGCTTCATCGTTCTCAGTTCATTGATGGCTTGCGTACCAAGCAACCATCGACGAGCCCCACAAGAAAACGACAACGCAATCGCCGACCGTTTCACTACCTCCGGAGGAATTTTCCGAAACTGATCATGTACCCCCTCCAAGAGAAATTGCGGCTTGACCTTTGTCATGCGCACCACGGCACCAATGGAGACGTCATCACTCACGATGAGAGCTCCGGAACTCTCATCAATAGCCACGACACCGCGGATGAATGCGTCGTCCTGGTTGCGCTCCTTGATACTGAGTGGAAATTCCTGCAACGGCGGTGCTTGGGGACCAAGATGCTCACGGTAAAAGTCCGCGGCTGGTAGATGATCGATGCGAAGGATCGTCGTTCCCTTCGCCTCCGTCACGATCCCTTGACGACCAATTTCATGCCAATTCTGACATGCCACACTATATGTGGTTACAGGTCCACCAATAAGCATGAAGGTCAATCCACCGGAGAGCGAACCGGATTCATGAAACTGAACAGGAGTTCGGTCACTACTGGTGTCGGTTCCAACTAATCCACCGACAAGCATACAATTGTCCTCTGCATTGACAATGTCAAAAAGCACGCGAAGTACGGGGCCAATGGGGTTCACATGGGTTTCCGGAAAAACCAGACAAATTTTGGGCGCTCCTCCCAAAGAAGACACGGCCTTATCCCATTCCATTTGAATGGCAGACTTCGGGTCCGTTCGCACGTCATCCACACGACCAGAAGCAAAACCAATGGTATCAGAAACCAATGCTGTTATCAGAATAGAATCATCACTGATGCCGAGCCCTGTGCTGAATTCCCCCAGAGTCGTGCCTCCAGATAATGGCGTATGAGGATAGGCATCGGCAATCGCCTTGATCATCACGTTGTGGTCAAATTCACTACAGGCAAATACAATAAGCGCCTGGGGAGTCGCCCCCTCAAGAGCTTCCGATAGTTGATCAAGAGCACGTCTGACAACGATAGTGGTGTCAATACCTTCTGCATGACCGATAGCACTTCGAAACATCCTTTCCTCTCAGTCTGACCGTGTTCAACAGCGTTGCACGTTCATGTACATCTCTTGGATTCTTCCCAATACATATCGCACCCCCCCGACCCAAGGCCTGAATTCCTAACGATTATTCTTCTCAGGGGCAGTGCGTTGCTATTATACGTCACGTTTCAAGAAAAAAGAATAACTGATCCTCTCGTTTTCGTGCCGCATTGAAAGAAATCTGTGTGTCCACGATCAACGTCGTTTACCGACGAGAGCAACCAGCGACATACAGCACAACGCAACGAGAATCAGCACGGTCGAAATGGCGGGCAACATGGGTTCAATTTCAAAACGAATGGATGACCACATTTTCTTCGGAAGGGTGACAGCCGTGGAGCCGCACAAAAACACCGCAATGACAACTTCATCCAATGCGACCATGAAGCTGAATAATGCTCCCGTGAAGACCCCAGGGCGAATAAGCGGCAAGGTGATGCGAAAAAACGTCGTCAACGGGGAGGCGCCGCAACTTCTTGCAGCACGTTCGAGATTCGGATCAAGTTTGGACAATGAAGCCATAATCGGCAAGAGCGAGAACGGTAGCGTCAAAGGAAGATACGCCAAAAACAACGCCATTCGTGTTCCAATAAGTCCAAGATGACTCATCGCGAGATAATAAGCCAAGGCAAGCACGATGGGAGGAATAATCATGGGAGAAAAGAAAAACAAGCGGATGAAATTTCTCCCAATGAATTGACCACGAGTCAAGCCTAAAGCCGCTAAGACACCGAGGACAGTCGATGCCGCCGACGTCATGCCCGAAACGAGCAACGAATTGACAGCCGCCTCCCTCCAGGCCGGCGAGGCCATAAAACGGCGATATTGTTCTATACCGAAAGAATACGACGAAAAGTCAAGAAATGCTGCATCATTGAACGATGCGACCACTAACACGACTATCGGCGCCATCAAGAATATCGCCCCACAACATGCCAAAGCGCGAACGGAATATCCCACCTGTGCGCGACTCTGCGCTTTTCCTCGTTGCCTGTATCTTCGTATCATGACGGGTCATGTCCCATCAGCCGATCAACGCCGAGACTGCGACTGGCCACCCAGACGCAGAGCAAAGTGACGGCAAGAAGCACCAACGACATGGCCGCAGCAAACGGCCAATTGAGCAACTCCGTGACCTGCGTTTGAATCACATTGGAGAGCATCTGTTCTTTTCGTCCACCAAGCAAGGCCGGTGTGACGAACGATCCTAATGCCATGATAAAAATGAGAACGCCTGCCGCTTCAACGCCAGGAAGCGACAATGGAAAGGTGACTCTCCAAAAGGCTTGCATCCGTGACGCGCCGAGATTTCGGGCTGCCCGTTCAAGATTGGGATCGGTCCGCACAAGCATGCTGTAGATAGGAAAGACGGCATACGGTGTAAAAATATGTGTCAGGCCAACCAAAACGGAGAATTCATTATGGAGGAGGGGCAATGGTGTCTGTGTGGCACCGGTCCACATCAACAACCAATTCACCGGACCATGTCGTTGCAAGATAAATGACCAGGAAAAAACCCGAAGTAAGAGACTTATTCCGAACGAAAGCACGACAATTGCCAGCAACACAAGACGAACAACCGGCCTCGAACGAGACATGACATACGCAATGGCATACCCCAAACACAAAGACGCCAGCGTCGCGATGCATGACATACGAACAGTATTATATAAAATCCTGGAATACACCGTCTGTCGAAAAAAATGAACGAAATGCTCCAGAGTAAAACCAGGATCAAAACAACTCAGCAACAAAACGCGCACGAGCGGGACAACAAACAATACGACGAGGGCCACAAATGCCGGGATAACGAGCCATACTCCTCCACGAGATTGTGCCGGATCGTGTGGAACTCCTTGCATCATAGTGATTGTTTTTTCTCATCGCGAGATTGCCCGACGCAGCATGATAGGACACCATTGACGCTACGCCGGGCAAGGTTCACTGATTTTAACCCAGCATCCAGGCATTCCAGCGTTCGGTCACGGCGGCAAGATGCTCGCCCCAATAATCTGCATTTTGCAGAAATTGCACTTTGGCATTGGCCGGATAATTCGGTAATTCACGCGCCCGTTCTTCAGGAATGCTATTGAATGCTTCAAGATTGGTCGGCCCGTAGGGGATCAATTCTCCAAACTGGTACGCCTGACGTTTGGCCGACAATGCAAAATTGATAAACTGCATGGCGAGTTTTTTGTTGGGATTCCCTTTGGGAACACACCACCAATCCATGTCGAAACATCCACCATTCCAGACGAATCCCAAAGGTGCTCCCTTTGCTTTGGCAACGGAAATCCTGCCATTCCATGCCGTGGAGTAGGTGACTTCCCCCGTGGAAAGCAGTTGTATCTGCTCGGCACCATTTTTCCACCACACCGTAATATGGTCGCGGATGGCATCCATTTTTTTAAACGCCCGATCCAAATCAAGCGGATAGAGTTTCTCCATAGGGACACCATCGGCAATCAAGGCAAATTCAAGATTAAACGGTGCTTGATTCTGCATGGCTCGTGGTCCGGGAAAACGCTTCACATCCCAAAAATCTGCCCAACCTTGCGCCGGTTCCTTCCCTCCCAAGTTCTTGGTGTTATAAGCCAACCCTGTCGTCCAAAAATCATTGGCAACCGCGCACTTTCGGACAGCCATCTTGTCGATATGAGAGGTATCGATAATGGACAAATCAAGCGGTTCAAGCAGGCCTTCCACCTCACCTCGCGCTACATGCCGCGTTTCCATGTCCACGACATCCCACTCATAATTCTTGGTCATTACCTGGGCTTTGACTTTGGCAATATCCGGATCAGTGGCTTCAATAATCTTTACGTTGAATTCCTTGGAGAAGGGATCAAAAAAAGCCTTGCGTTGGGACTCCTGAAACGATCCACCATACGAGCAGATACGCAGTGTTGCATCACTTGCCACGACACGCCCGACAAATGGTCCCATGGCCGAAGCTGCAACAACAACTCCCGTAGTTTGACCAAGTGTCACGAGAAACCGTCGTCTGTTCATCCAGCGTGGATCGTTCATGTCTTCCCTCCTGTTTATCAAGCACGCGATGCACTCGCCTCCAAGGTGATGGCGTCGTGCGATGTCCAATACACAAAGACCTTCTGGCCGACCTCGAATCGCTTGATTTGCATCCCCGGCAGTTTGGCACGAACAACGGTATCCTGTGCCAGGGAAACTATACATACTCCTGCGTCTCCACCATACACCATATGGACGATCTTTCCGGAAAAACGATTGCATGCCCCTGAAGAAATCGTCTTTTCGCTCGGTGCAAGGAACACATTTTCCGGGCGAACCATGACCGTTACCGAATCTCCTTGCACAACGCCGTTACGCCGCGCCGCAAACACTTGCAAACCATCAACGGTATCCACGCAGGTTTCGTCCTGTGTCATCTCGCAAACACGACCAGACAGAAAATTGGATTCACCGACAAAATCGGCGACAAACATGGTGGCAGGATGCTCATAAATGCAATCTGGCCGATCAACCTGAATGACACGGCCCTGGTACATGACTGCAATTCTGTCAGACATACTCAACGCTTCATCTTGATTGTGTGTTACCAGCACAACAGTAATCCCAAGTTCACGCTGCAATTGCTTGATTTCCGCACGCATGTGCTTGCGCAGTTTTTCATCAAGCGCACCAAGCGGTTCGTCCATAAGCAAAATGTGTGGATTGAACACAATAGCACGAGCCAGTGCGATACGCTGTTTTTGCCCGCCACTGAGTTGATCAGGATAGCGTTTCCCCATATCGGGGAGTTTGACAGCTTCAAGAACCTGGTTCACGCGTTCATGAATGATCGCCGGATTTTCTTTCCGCATTCGGAGAGGAAACGCGATATTATCAAACACGCTCATGTGCGGAAACAAGGCATAATCCTGAAAGACCATCCCGATACTTCGCCGCTCCGGTGGAATCGGTGTAATATCGTCCCCGTTCAACAAGATACGCCCCGCTGTCGGAGACAAAAACCCGGCAACCATATTGAGGACGGTCGACTTCCCCGATCCGCTTGGCCCGAGAAGTGTCAGCAGCTCGCCTTTCCGAATGGAAAGAGACATATCACTGACGGCGTGCACATCACCGAAAACACGCGTCACTCCCTCAAGCACGAGCAATTCATCCATCATAATCCTTTATCTTTCGTCCGTGGCCTTGTCCCTTGTAGATCTCGTCCATACGGACCTCAATCGACAGACACTACAAAGACCATATCACCGGGTAGCACGAAACCATATCGATGACCAGTGTGGAACAGAAAAACAGCTGTTGAGCATTCCATACCGGATTGTCACGCAAGCACATTTTTTTCAACAAGGCTTGCACTCACTACTCCTTCGGTATACCAGGAATTTATGCTCAAAAAAGAGTCTCCTGTTTTCATCGCTTCTACGAAGAGGAAACGCTCCTCCCAAAAGCAAGAGGTCATGCCGGGGAAGATGTCTCCTCTGCAACATGGTGTGCGTATGCTGTGCGCCTCTGTTCTGCTGACATTGATCTTGGTGTTTTCGACGTCCTTGGGGAGCGCTGAAACCGTTTCGACCAATTCCGATGCGATTCAACGCATCACATCGCGAGGCAGACTGATTGTCTCTCAATTCCGTGGGAGTGAACCGCTCTTCTTTTTCGAGGATACCGGAACGACCGATCGTTCGGTTCCTGTTGTCATGGACCACGGTAAACGTATCATCGGTGTCGACATCTCCCTTGCCCGTACAATTGCCGACTTCCTCGGTGTCGATCTCGATGTCCAACGGACCGCACAAAGCTTCAACGCCGTTTGCGAAGACGTCGCCGCAGGAAGAGCCGATCTCGGCATCAGCGCCTTGTCCATCACGCCGGAACGGGCTTTAATGGTTCGTTTTAGCGTTCCTTATGCCACTTTTCCCATGGGCGTTATTATCAACCGAAAACATGCCGCAGAGATGTTCTCGTTGCGCCTTCGCTATTGGGATCACCCGCAACTTTTTCTGAACAACACCGAAGTTGTGTTTGCGCAACAACAAGGAACGGCTCAGGAAGCCTTGGCCGGACAACTTTTTCCTCAAGCAACCATTCTCCCCACACGCGGTACGAATAGCGGCCCGATGGCCGTTGCCGAAGGCAAGGCACTCGCCACCTTGATCAGTCAATATGACTCGGAATATCTGCTGAAGGCCGATCCGGAACTCGGGGTAGAACTGAAATGGATTGCCTTTCCCGACGAAACAGACAATCTGGCCGTGGCTGTATCTCCGGCCAATGCCCATCTCCTCGCCTTTGTCAATGTCGTTATTTCCAGAAACAAAGCACTGACGGATATCGATACCGCATTGGAACACTATTATCCGGAATTTTCAGATGCCGAAGTGACCACACCCCAAAGTGACAGCGCATATGCACTGCCACATGCTCCCCCCGGTTCGCTGCTTTCTATCGCGGTGACCGGCGTGGCTTTTGTCATCCTTCTCGTTCTCTGGCGATGGTTGTCACGCCCTTACACCGCATTCGACCCAAAGGAGAAACCGTGAGGAGCAGCCAGCATCAACACTTCTGGCAGCAACAGGATTTTTCCAAAAAAATGGGACGTATCCTGGACTTTCTCGCCAATCCATGGGTTGCGGTGGGATCAATCGCCCTCGGTGTGGCAATCGGCCTCTTTGACGAACAAACCGGCCTCAAACTCAAGTGGTTGGGCGACTTTTTCGTTACGCTCTTATCCATGTCCAGTTTACCGATCATTCTGGCCGTTGTTGTCACCAGCATCGCGCGAACGCTGAAAAGTGGAGAAACCGCCCGCTACGTTTCCCGCACCATTCTCGTATTTGTCGTCGGCGCATTACTTGTCGCCGCGCTGTCCTCATGGTGCTTTGCCACCGGAGCCATGTTCTGGTCCATTGGGCCGGATACCTTGTCGTTTCTTGGTAAAATATTGACTCAGACGCAAATTCCATTGGGAGCCCAGACTCCGGGCGGCGGAGAAGGTTTAGAGCAGATTATCCCGGAAAATGTATTTGATGCACTGAGCAGCGGTAAACTCGTGCCACTGCTGTTGGTATCTTCTCTTGTTGGTACAGCCATTGGTGTATTGCCCGAGCACCAAGGAGAGACCCTGCTTTCGGTGTGCGATGATGTCTATTATACGTTTCTTTCCATCCTCAACTGGTCGCTTTATCTCCTGCCCTTCGGCATTTGCGGACTCATGGCCTCAACCGTAGCGCAGATGGGGGCAAGCGTTATCGTTGCGCTCAGTTTCATCCTCGGATTGAATTATCTCGTCATGCTGGTCTTGTGTCTTCTCTATGTATTCAGCATTGCCCGCGTCGCACGGATGTCAACAGCACAGACCATCCATGCCCTTCGTGAACCTATTTTTATTTCATTTGTCACCATGGACCCATTCCCAGCGATTCCCTCGGCCATGCGCTGCATGTCCGAAACATTCAAACTTCCCAAAGTGGCGTCAGAATTTTCCGTTCCCATGACGATTGCCCTCAATGGACATAACCTGGTGGTCCAACTCGCTTTGGCCGCGCTTTTCACAGCCTATGTCTATTCCATTCCTGTCTCGGTAGGCATGATTCTGGCCGTTATCGGCTTATCTGCCTTTCCCGGTTCTCTGGCCGGACCGTCATTGCCGACGCTGCTTGCCATGGTCCCTTATGTTTTTAGTCCACTTGGCCTCCCGTCCGAGCCCGGAATGGTGATCATTTTGCTCACCGGCCCCATTCTCGCACCAATTTGCGGAACACATACGCTGCTTTCAGGCTGTGCCAATGCTGCATTGATTGCTGGTGTTGCATCCTCTTCGGATGACGTCGAAACCATCTCCGACGCGCAAAGGAAATCATCATGACACAAACACCAATCACCATCACCGGGGACAGCGACTCGAATTTTGCGCTTCTGACGGCGCTTACGACATCACCGACACAATCAATGTCTCTGCAATTTTCCGAGACTCCAGCCGCAACAGAACTGCGCCTTGCCGTGACTGACAGCGGACATTTGCGCGACTTTTCCACCATAGAACGCAATATTCTTGTTCAAGAATCGTCTCAACCGAACGGCGTCGAATTCCTGCCGATGAAACGACTCATTTCACCACAGGAAAAAGATGGTATAAAAACAGCGATGCATGCAGTTCTCGATTCAGGACAGTTTACATCCGGACCATACGTTTCCAAACTTGAAACGACACTTGCACAATGGACCGGCATTCAACACGCCATCGGGACATGCAGCGGCACCGAAGCCATGGTTATTGGCTTGCTTGCTTTGGGTATCGGCCCCGGCGATGAAGTCATCATTCCGGCCAACAGTTTCGCGGCCACGGAAAACGCAGTATTCCTTGTAGGCGCCACTCCGGTTTTGGCCGATATTGATACGCAGTACACGCTTGCCCCCGAGAGTGTTGCTCGTGTTGTCACCCCCAAGACCAAGGCGATTATTCCTGTGCATTTGTACGGCAAATTGACCGGTATGGAAGCATTGCGTCAGGTTGCCGATGCACACAAACTGGCCATACTGGAAGACGCTTGCCAGAGTATCGGCGTCACCGGACTCGGCCGCTATGCGGATATAGCCGCCCTGAGTTTCAATCCTTTCAAAAACTTCAGTGTTTGCGGCAAAGCCGGCGCGCTCCTCGTACACGATGACGCGCTTGCTCATCGATGCCGTGCCGTAGGCTATCATGGATTCGACCCCGACAAAAAAAATGTGAAAGCCACGGCATACGGACTCAACGCACGCATTGATAATCTTCAGGCTGCGATTGCTCTGGCTCGATTTCCCTTTCTTGGATTGCGCAACTTCAAACGCCTCTGCCTGGCCCACCGCTACGATAAGAAACTGCAATCGCTTTGTGACCAAGGGCATGTGGTTAAACCATCATTGAGCCCTGATCACGTATGGCACCATTACACGGTGGAAACACGCACACTCCCACGCGACCGTGTCAGACAACACATGCACGAACGTTATGGCATTGAAACCGATATCTATTACCCCATTCTGACACATCACTATGAAACGCCGACACATCGCCGCTTGTTCGAAAATGTCGACCTCCCCCGTACCAATGCGGCTGCCCATGCCATGTTTCAACTCCCGATGTATCCGGAACTCTCGCTTGAAGAGCAAGACCGTGTTGTTGCCGCATTGGAACAGACGTTTCTCCATTATGTGTAGAAGGAGACCATATGGACCACCCGACGCCTGCCGGCATTGCATATCTTCCCCATATTCCCACACCTGAATCTATTATTTTCAGTGATTTCGATGGAACTTACCTGCTCCCGTCCCCGAATCCCGAACGCACACCGGCAACCGATGCACTGGAATCCTACCTCCAACAGGAATGCCTGCCGCAACGACTGCTCTTTGGGTGGATCACGGGAAGCAGTTTAGACAATGTTGCTCAAAAAAGTATGCGCTATTCCCTTCGACTCTGGCCGCATTTTATTGCCGGCGCACTGGGCACCCAACTCTGGATGTTTTCTCAGGAACACGGCGCAGTCCAAGAACCAATGTGGGAACAGCGCATGACGGAAAGCGGGTTTTCCCAAGAAAAAACCGATACAATTGTGGCCGCATTATCTCGGGACGGCATCCGCCTCGTTGCACAGGCTTCGCACAACCAAGGACCACGCAAAGTCGCCTACTATTATTTTATGGACACGCCGGAACGAGACGCCCGGGCCAAAGAACGCACACTGCAACTCGTTGAAGATTTTGGTCTGACCGTCCATTTTGCTCGATGCGGTGTCGGCGTCGGTGATCCGAACAATTGCTATGATGTCGATTTCACTCCGCGCGGTTCCGGAAAAAAAGCCATTGTCGACCACCTGCTTTCGATATGGAATATTCCCCAAGATCGAACAGCTGCATTCGGTGATAGCCAAAATGACAAAACCATGCTCGACACGGTTGCACACGGGTTCGTTGTTGCCAACGCGGAAGAAAGTATAAAACAAGATCATTACACGATATTACAGGCACCGGGTCCGGCTGGCATTCTCGACGGACTTCGTCACATCACGGCAAATTCTCAGCCTCAACACCTGGCACAACCATGAGTCCCGACATAATTCCTCACCACGTCGGCATCATCGGAACCGGTCGCATTGCACGCCTGCATGCTGCTACACTTCGTGAAATCGAAAATGCGCATCTCGTCGGTGTGTTCGACAAAGACGCGACCTGCGCACGCCAATTTGCCAAGGAGCACCATTGCCGATCGTTTACGCACGTTGAAGCACTCCTTGAGGCCATTGATGCCGTCATTATCGCGGTTCCGAACTGCTTTCACCGGGACTATGTACTGCGCAGTATCAATGCCGAACGGCACATCCTGTGTGAGAAACCCATGGCGGAAAATCTCGCGAGTGCACAGGCCATGTTCGAGGCCAAGCCATCACACCTTATCGGAACAATTGGATTCAACTACCGCTTCTTGCCGATTGTCGATATCATCCACAAGACGCTTGCCTCCGGTACTCTTGGTGATATTCTCGCCTTTGACGCCGCCTTTCTAAAAGACAGCGCCAGACGGCGCACCCAATTCAACTGGCGTGATGGCCCGGAACAACACGGCAGCAGTGGATCATTGGGCGACCTTGGAAGTCATCTCATCGATATGGCGTGCAACCTGTTCAACACCTCGATTGATGAGAGTTCCCTCTCTGGAACGTTGCAAACACATGTGCGATTCAAAGAAAACAAACCGGTCTGTGTCGATGACTACGCGCACGTTGTATGCCGACTCGCCTGCGGGATTCCGTTCACATTGACGACATCGAAAAGTGCGTCGGCTCCCGATCTCGGGGTCCGTATCACGATCAAAGGAACACACCGATCTCTGCTTTACGAAACGCAAACCCCACTCCACTGGTCAATGACAGACAATGCGACCGGTCACACAAGTACAATGGTGTTACCGCACCAACGCCACCATGCAGACCCGGCGGGAGAAATTTTCGGATGGGCCGATTCCATGCACTGTCAAATGCGGTCATGGTTGTCCGCCATAACCACGTTATCACCGCTTCCCCAATCCGCAAATTTCAGTGACGGCGTTCGCGTACAACGGGCATTGCAAGCGATGCTGAACACATTACCCCAGGAAGAACAGTATCGAAACTGACCGTAGGAGGTGAGTTGATGTCACGCCCTCCCATGTTTCGCAGCAAAAACGATTTCATCCTTCCCATTGTTCGCGACAAATCCGTCCTCGATCTCGGATGTGTCGACTACGGCAAAGGGCTGACACACGATCCAACATGGTTGCATGGTGCCATTACCGCGCTTGCAGCCAAAACCGTTGGCATCGATTGCGATACCGATGGCATTGCGCCACTGTTCGAAAAAGGATTTGATATCCGTTGTGCCAACGTGGAAGATTTCAGGTTGGACGAGCAGTTCGATGTCGTCGTTGCCGGCGACATTATCGAACATGTCAGCAATCCGGGAGCAGTACTTGACTGCATTCGAAAACACCTCACCGAGAGCGGAATGTGTCTGCTGACAACCCCGGTGACCGTCAATTTCATGCGTCTCGTGGAGCTGATCTTTACCGGCGAAATCTATGCGCACCCCGAACATACCTGTTGGTTCACTTCGGGGGTGCTTGCCGAGTTGGTGCGACGTCACGGACTGACCATCGATTCCCTCTGTTATATCAACGACGCTCGGCTGTATTACCCTCTCCTCTCCCGCTGGGGAGTGCCTCGACTTATCGACATGGCATTGTGTCGTATCCACCCCGTATTCTGTGAAACATTCGGCGCGGTGCTCCGCAAAGCATGAAGGAGAAGGACATGCCTCCATCGTCCTGGCCACTTCTGGCCAATCAACAGCGTCTTTGGCTTTCAGCGATGAAAACGCACGGAAAAAGCCGGGACAATGTTGCCGTGGCCATCCATATCGATGGTACTTTCGATATCGATACACTCCGTATTGCCATTCAAGAATGCATTGCGCGTCAAGACATCGCAAGGGCATATGTGACGCTGGAAAACGGTCGCCCACGTGTTGCGATTGCTTCTGTTCCCAACGTGATTCTCTCGTTTGCCGATGCCAATAATACCGAGTCCTTCCAACCCTTCGCCGACACCGAATTTTCTCTCCTTGAACCACCGCTCTTTCGATTTCACCTCTTACGCGGGGCCTCGGGTGCGCAGACGCTTGTTCTCGTCTTCAATCGATTTGTTGCGGACGAGACATCGCTGGCTGTGTTCGTCAAAGCCATAGAGCACCGATACCACGCGCACTGTTACAGAGCACCTGTGCTGACCATCCCGCTTGCCACGCTGACGCAACTTCATGCCAATGAAACCCACGCCCTGCAGGGCGAGGCTGCTGACGCGGATCGCGCATATTGGCGAGAACATTTTCACCTTGCCGATTATACGCTTCATCTCGGTGACGTTGCCTATGTTCCCCATTCCAGTGGGCCGGGATACAATATGTTTCCGCTTCTCCCGCCAGCACCCGATCTCCTCAGCACATGTGCCAAACAGCTCGGTGACGAAGCGGAGGACGTTGTTCTCGCGGGATTCATGGCACTCCTCTATCGCGCAACACTGGCTGATCAGATTGGCGTATTGCGGTCACTTGATATGCGTGGACCGGAAAGCGCCTGCACAATCGCTCCTCTCGATGCAATGACGCTGTCCTCTGTCCGGTTCGATACCACAACGACATTTCGTGATGTGCTCGATACACTTGCGTCTCAGAGGCAACATGACACGCCGCACCAGCGTTTGCCATTGGAAGAACGAATCCGAATACGGGAAACCGTCGACGGCGCAAAGACGTGGGTCACCCCCAATATTGTCTTTGGGGTCGGACGCACTATGCCGCCAACGATCCACCTCGGTGCATCTCGCTGTCATCTTGTTTCGCTACGATGCCGACATGCACCGGGAATCCTTGATCTGTCTTTGCTCCCCGGAACGCCGCTTCGGATACAATGGGGCCATGCCGGAGGATTGTTTTCCACAGCATTTCTTAAGCGTTTTCACAATCAGTTTTGCCTCCTGTTGGAAGCGGCCTGCCAAACACCGGAACAACGCCTTACGGCACTTCCCATCATTACCGATGCGGAGAAACACGATATTGTGAAGATATGGAATCAGTCCGATGTCGATCTCCCCGACGGTTTGCGCTTGACCGACCTCTTTCTTGTCCACGCCACAAGCACACCGGACAAACCAGCGCTCTATACTTCTTCTCAAACAGTATCTTACGGGCAGGCTCTCGAAAGAGCCAGCCGCATAGCACACGGCTTACGTGCCCACGGTGCCGGACCGGGCACTCGCGTGGCCATTGCATTACCCAAAGGGATAGACCAGGCACTTGCCGTCATCGCAACATCGCTTGCCGGTGCAGCCTATATGCCGCTCGACCTCGCCTGGCCACAGGCCCGCGTGGATAATATTCTAGAGCAAGCCGAGCCATGTTGTGTGCTGACAACCCATACCACTGCCGAACGCTTTGCAACTTGGAGCAAGAACACGGGAGGGGGTTGTCTGAGCATTGATCAGCCCGGCATATGGAACGATTATCCCGACACGCCCCCGCATCCCAATCATACGTCGGACGATCCCGCCTATATCGTCTTTACGTCCGGTTCAACGGGAACGCCCAAGGGTGTGGTCATGAATCATCGCATGGTCATGAACAGCATTTTGGACGTCAATCGCCGATTCAATGTGTGTGCGAGCGATGTGGTATTTGCGCTCGCCAATCTGACATTCGATCTGTCAACGTATGACATCTTCGGACTCCTCGCTGTCGGGGGAGCCGTTGTCTTTCCCGATACTGATCGATTACGCGACCCACGGCACTGGCTTGACCTCATGGCGCAATATCCTGTCTCCATCTGGAATACCGTCCCCGGATTCATAGTCATGCTGGTCGAAGCGGCCGAAGCCCTGATGACCAAGCGGCATAAGACGCCTCCCGATCATCTCCGACTCGTCATGCTTTGTGGCGACTTCATGCCGCTCACACTGGCGGACCGTACCCGCGCATGCTTTCCCAAAGCGCACGTTCATAATTTAGGAGGCGCCAGTGAATGTTCCATCTGGTCAATAACCTATCCGGTGACAACGGTTCGGCCAAATTGGCCCAGCATCCCCTATGGGCGCCCGTTGGGAAACCAAAAGATGTATGTGTTTGACGACAATTTCGAACATTGTCCGATCCTCTTTCCCGGACATATTTTCATCGGCGGCAAAGGTGTGGGTATGGGATATTACCGCAACCCGGCATTAACTGCGGCACACTTTGTCCTGCACCCGAAAACCGGTGAACGCCTCTACCGTACCGGCGACCTCGGACGGTGGCTCCCTTCAGGATATATGGAGCTGTTAGGAAGGGAAGACCATCAAATCAAGATCAATGGTTTTCGTATCGAATTAGGAGAAATCGAAACAGCTCTTGAAGCATTGCCCTTCGTCGAACGCGCCGTGGCAACGGTGGTGACATTTTCAGGCAAAAAGCGTCTCGTGGCATATATTGTCATGCCAGACAATGCGTCCTTGTCTCGACAAATCCGGCACGATCTGAAAGAGGCGCTGGCAGCTAAACTCCCGTATTATATGATACCGGAATACTATGTCGATATTGAGCGTGTGCCATTAACCAACAATGGTAAGACAGACCGCGCTGCCCTTCCCGCTCCTCACGACCATGACCGTATTGCGGCGGCCGAATTTGTTCCGCCGCAAACTGTACGAGAAATGCTCATCGTCGATGTGATCGGCGACATTCTTGGGCAAACATCACTCAGCCTACTCGACAGTTTTACCACACTTGGCGGGGATTCGCTGCAAAGTCTCTCAGTATCCGTCGCCGCCGAAGAACGAGGACTCTACATTACGCCGGAACAGATACTCCAAGCGCCCACATTACGCGACCTGGCGCGAAAAGCCGTTTTTGGCCAAAGCAGGCCGATATCTTCCGCAGTGACACCCGGCATATCCCCCATGTTACCGGTCCAACGCTATTTCTTTACCTGGGCGAGAAACAATCCTCATCATTTCAATGTATCGGAACTTTTTGTCTGCTCCGTCCCTCTAGATCGCGACCGATTGACCGAAAGCCTGCGACTCCTGGCCTTGCATCACGACTCTCTCCGTTTTCGTTTTCCCTGCAACCCCCTGGGAGAACGAGAAATGATTTTGTTCGACGAAACCGAGGGTATTCCACCATGCGTTGACGTCACTGACGTCTCCATGGTTGCGCCGGAAGCGTTGTCTCATATCATCGTTCAAGGATGTCTTGCCACCGAAGCCACACTGAATATTGAACAGGGGCCGGTCCTACGCATGCATATTTTTGACGCGGGACCGGATCAGCCGTGTCATGTCCTGGCTACCTGCCACCACCTCGTCAATGACGGTTTTTCCTTCGGCGTGCTCATGACCGATCTCCAGACGATCTATTTGGCCTTGAATGAGAACCGAGAACCGCGTCTGCCCGCCAAAACGACATTTTACGGTGAATTCGCCAGACAGCTCGTGTCATACGCTGGAAAACCGTCCACCCGAGCCCACATGACGTATTGGGAAAAAATAACGAAAGACCGTATGCGTTTCCCCGTCGACGTCGTGACCACCGCATCACGGCAAAGCGATATTCACGTCCATCGCGCATGTCTTCTTCATGAAGACGATATGACGCTTCTCAGTGAGCGTGCTGGAACTCATCTCCATCAAACAATCAAACATCTTCTCTATACGGCCATGCTTGCCGCAGCTCATGATATCAGCGGGCAACGCCGCTTAACGTTTCATATTGTCAGTCATGGGCGAGAAAATCATATCGGTAATGTTGATGTTGCGCGTACGTCCGGTTGGTTTGTCACGCATACCCCTATCACGCTCTCCGTGCCCGATAGTATCAACCTCTCCGCAGCATCACTTGCTGACGTGGTTCAGGATATCGCTCGTCAGGATGCTGCCATGCCGGATAACGGCATCAGTCATGGAGCACTTCGCCACTATGGAACCAGCGAAGAGCAAGCGATTTTGGCACCACTCGACAGAGTGAGCATGTTGTTCAACTATTTGGGACCGGCCGTTGCCGGACTCCATTCCGGCCCCCTGTTTTCGCCCCCGACACTCCGTATAACGGACCGCCCCGATCCTGTCGGCATGACCAATCCGGCTGATTATTCACTGTACATTTTCGCCTACGTCGAGAATCATCGCCTTTGGGTCGACTTTTGTTACAGCAGTTTAGAGTACAACGAATCCACAATCCACACGCTCGCAAACAGCTTTACTCATCGCCTGCATAGCACGGTGCTCGATTTGCCGAAGCACATCGTGTGATCCCTCAAAATAAACGGCGGCAAGAACAGGAATGTGTTCTTGCCGCCACCAACACGAAACGCCGCGAGATCGAATACGGCGATCGAAATTCTCTTATTACTTCTGGACTTCAACCAATCCTTGCAAGGCTTTGGGCATGGTGTCTTTCATAGCTTCGCTGCCAACACGCACCGGTTCAAAGGGAGGCTGTCCCATGGCTTTCAGGATTTTCAGACCGCCTTCGGGCGAAAACATATATTCCAGGAACAGCGTTGCGGCGTCCGGGTTGGGTGCATTCTTGAGCTGGGTCACGCCATAGGTAATGGAGCCACCTACTCGCGTGATCTTCTCGCCATCCTTCGCACCCGTCACCTCGACTTTGGCTTCTTTATAGAAGGGGTCCATGGCATAGTTGCCGAGATTAATGTGGTCATTGAGTTCGACGAACTTCAGGCCGTGCTGGACGGCAACCGAACGATATTCCCAAGCATAATCAAGTTTGCCGCTTTCGAGCAGTTTGAGCAATCCGGCAGCCTTGGGGAGAACATTCTCTTCAGGACGATTCTTGAGCAGCGCGTCATACAGGCCGGGTTTATCATAATACTTTTCGGCCAATTGCAAGACCATCAAGCTGCGGTATCCGCAGGGGTCGAGATTGGGGTCGGAATGTCCCCAAGAGATACCGGGCTTCTGAAGAATTTCATACCAGTTGTCGGCATTGATCGTATCAGCATCTTTGGATTTGTCCGTATAACACAAGACCATCTGATTCGATGCAAACAAGGCGTTCCAATCGGCAAATTTCGGAATAAGATTTTTGTCAATGACGACATAGTCGGCAGACGCCATGATGTCCGCGGCGTCGCCTTTTTCGGAAATAAGCCGCGCCATTTTCGTGGAACCGCCGCCCTTTGTTTCGACCGTGATTCCCGGATATTTTTTGCCGAATTCTTCAATCATAGACTTCAACGGCACCGTCAAGCTGCCGGCATGGTAGATCATAACTTTTCCAGACGGCTCAGCATGAACCACTCCGGAAAACAAAACCAGCGGGGCAACAATCGCTGCGAAGACAAATGTTAATAACGTACGATTTCCGAACATAATGAAACTCTCCTTGTACATGTTGTATGGTGTGACACCCCTCAACTCTACGGGAGCATACACCAAGACACACAACCATTGTCAAGGAAGGATTGAAAAAGTGAACAGTCTCAACATAGCATGGAATATACCAGAACAAATCGACGTATTTTTCCATTTCTCACAGTGCATCATTGAAGATATCGTCGCGGATTGAGCAGGAGATAGAAAACAGCCGTACTCACCATGACAACACTGGCGATATGGAGAAAGCTGTCATACCCGAGTGTTTCAATAGCCCACGCACCAAGAAACGGCCCGAAGAATGTACCCAGATGCACGGTCAACATCATCATATTCACATTAAAGCCGCGGTGTTCGGGTGCCGAAATACGATACATCATCGAATTCAAGGGAGGTACGGCAAACCCCATTCCCAAACCGAACAACGCTGCCGTCACCAACAGCCAACGTTGTTCCGGCTGACTCTGCAAAACCCAAAACGCCACGGCAGTGATGACAAAAGCACCGGAAACCAGGACAACCGAGGATATCCGGTCAAACAATCGGCCAACAACAAGACGGATACCAATCATCACCATCATCTCTACCGTAAAGAACAATCCGGCGTCGGTGTAGGCACGCTTGACGGCAAGCCCCTTAAACAGAAAGAACATGCCGGAAAAACTCAAAAAATAAACAAAATTCACGGTAAGCAGGACCAACACCCCACCATGAACAGCTTGCCGAAAAGAAACGGGATGCTCCGTACGCTTCGCATCCGACCCAGCTTCCTGATTCCGTTGCGCTTTTTTTCGCAGATATGGCACACAGAGCAATGCGGGAAGAAGGCCAAGGGTAGACACCGGGTACAACCACACCGGAGACGGGAGAAGATGCACAATGGCTCCGGACAACGGTGGCATTGCGGCATACGGAAGCAATAAGAATACAGAATATAAACTAAACGCTTGCCCTGTTCGTTGTGGCGGAATAATGGCGACGAGCAGCACAGTCGCCGACGCCATCAACAAAAATCCACCAATTCCATTGGCAATACGAACAGCGAGAAGAGAAGAAAACGACGTGGCGATAAGATATAAGAACCCACATCCCATCACCATAATCATACCGGAAGACATGCATATTGCCGCATTTTTTCGTGTTATACGCTGAGAAAACAATGCATACATGGTCATCGCGGCAAGGGAATACATGCCAACAAGCAATCCAGCTTGCTTTCCCGTAAATCCAATATCTACAAGATACAGATGGAAATTATAAAAGACAGTGTTATTGCATAATGCAAGAAAGACCATGGCACACAACGTCAAAAACGCAGGTGTTACCACAGGTTCATTCTTCAATTCTAACGATAGTTCATCTTTATTAAGATTCTCATGATGCCGCCCCTCCATGTTTCTCCTTTATTTTTCCCATGTCCTACTTTCATGGTCGCAGTGTTCAAGAACTGCTGAGGCGTCGAAAAAACATACTCCGACGCCGTCGGATACAGTCAATAAAATGAATACGGTCCAGTTTCAACACGAACTCCGCCGCGTACTGTCTCATAGAAAACACAAGGGGGGAGCCGTTGTTTCTACGGCTCCCCCCTTGTGAAATGAAACAGTATCGTTCGATTAAATGGATGTCATGCAGGCATCATGAATCGGTTCATAGACCGTGCGATCAGCATACTCGGCTTGTTTGCCCTTGTTCCACAAGGAAACCGGCCGATAATATCCGACAATGCGAGTATACACTTCCGCCGGAGCCGCGCAGGTCGGGCAGAAATGGTGTTCTCCGGCAATATACCCATGATCCTGACAAACAGAAAATGTTGGGGTAATGGAAAGGTACGGAATCTTTGTTTTTGTCAGCGCCTTGATAATGAACGACTTGAGTGCCTCCATGTCGGGCACGGCTTCGCCCAGGAAGGTGTGGAACACCGTCCCTCCCGTATACAACGGCTGAAGATTGTTTTGGTGTTCCAACGCATCGAAAACATTGCT
The DNA here is from genome assembly GCF_000429305.1 of Desulfovibrio inopinatus DSM 10711. Classification (NCBI taxonomy): domain Bacteria; kingdom Pseudomonadati; phylum Thermodesulfobacteriota; class Desulfovibrionia; order Desulfovibrionales; family Desulfovibrionaceae; genus Desulfovibrio; species Desulfovibrio inopinatus. The sequence goes on along the minus strand of NZ_AUBP01000001.1, from coordinate 421,918 downwards.
TGCGCCGTTGACCGGTAAATTGGTCGAATTCGTATAATACGGCGTTCCATTCCCCGACGCCTGAATGTCGGCGTACAACGCCTTATCAATCTTGGCCAAACGATAGCTGGCCCCTTCGGCCGGTGTTGCTTCGAGATTGTAGAGGTGTCCGGTTTCTTCCTGAAATCGGCTTGTTACGTCGCGTAAATGATCCAGGGTCCGCCGCATAAAACGGATACCAGCCGGCGTTTCAATGCCTTTACCTAACAAATTGAGGCAAGCCTCGTGGCCACCAACAAGCCCGATCGTTGAAAAATGACCTTGAAAGCCGTTTTTAAGATACCGGCGCGACCAAGGGAACATGCCCCGTTCCAGGTTGTCACTGATGAGTTTGCGTTTAAACTCAAGTGCATCTTTGGCCAGGTCGGCATACTCCTCAATCATATCCATAAAGTCTTCCTCGCCTTGGGCAAGGTAGGCGAGCTTGGGAAGATTGAGGGTCACGACGCCGATGGAACCGGTGAGATCGCCGGCACCGAACAAGCCACCAACCTTATTGCGCAATTCACGCAAATCCATTTGCAAACGACAGCACATGGACCGCACATCTTCTGGCTTTAAGTCGGAATTGATAAAATTCTGAAAATACGGTGCGCCATACTTAGCTGTCAGTTCTAAAAGACGCGTTCCAATCTCGCCATCCCAAGGAAAGTCTTCGGTGATGTTGTAGGTCGGGATGGGAAAGGAGAAAATACGGCCTTGGTAGTCGCCTTCGGCCATGACCTCAAGGAACGCCTTGTTGATCATCTCCATTTCGCACGAAAATTCGCCATACGTCACATCCTGCAGCACGCCCCCGATAATAACGGCTTCTTTGGCCACGTGCTTGGGTGGCGTCAAATCAAAACTCAAATTCGTGAATGGACTTTGTCCACCCCAACGTGATGTCGTATTGAGATTGAAGACGAACTTCTGCATGGCCTGACGCACATCGTCATACGACAACGCATCGAAACGCACGAACGGTGCGAGATAGGTATCCACATTGTTGAACGCCTGGGCCCCGGCCCATTCGTTTTGCAACGTACCGAGAAAATTAACCATCTGCCCTAACGCAGAATCGAAGTGCCGCGCCGGCCCGGAGCTGGAACGACCAGCCATGTTGAACCCTTCCAACAGCAGATCGCGCAGACTCCAGCCTGCACAATAGCCGGCCAACCCAAACGATAAATCGTGCAAGTGAAAATAGCCGTGTTGATGAGCCAAGCGCACTTCTTCAGGGTACTTTTCCAATGCGTAGCGCGCCTGGACCGTTCCCGACAGATGGAGCATAAGCCCCTGGAAGGAATGGCACATATTGGCGTTTTCGGAAACGCGCCAATCAGCCTTACTCAAATAATTGTCGATCGTGTCGGAAATATCGAGATAGGCGGCTTTTTGTTCGCGCAGTTCCCGACGCTTTTCCCGGTAAATAATATAGCGCTTGGCCACATGGAAAAGTCGAGAATCCATGAGAACCTGCTCGACCATATCTTGGACCTGCTCCTGCTGCACTTCGTCGAAATCGAATAATTTCATTTCAACTTTGCGCGCCAAACGCTTGGAGAGAATCGGATCGTGAATACCGCTTGCCTTCAAGGCCTTGAGAATGGCGAGAGCAATACGATCTCCAGACCAAGTTTCACGGCATCCGTCACGTTTTACGATGAGCTTTGGCATGCTGTAGTCTCCTTGCCTTTTGGCTCGATATACTGCTGTGTGGTCAAGACGCATCCGGACGGCAACAGCGTCCGCACGGTGCGTATATCGTCATCGGTAAGCTCCGGAACCAGTGTCGTACGAAAATGAAATGCCTCAGGCCGACGACGTGCCATCTCGAAAAGAGCGGCAAAATGCTCTCGTGCCGCCTCTTCTCCAAAGCTTCCACCAGTCAATTCTTCGTATTTCTCAAAAGGACCTTTGATATCAACGGAGACCTTTTTAACGCAGCCCAAAGACAGAATCGTTTCAAGAATCTCAGGGTGCATTCCATTCGAATCGAGTTTGATCGGCAACCCCAGTCCGCCAATATCGTCTATAAAATCGACAATACTGGAGTCCATAACGGGCTCGCCACCTGTCACGACCAAACCGTCAAGCCAGGCCCCTCTTGCACGAATATAGTGCTCCACCGTTTCACGTGGCGTTATCGGCAACGTTGAGGGACGCCAGGCTAAATCCGCATTATGACAATGTGGACATTTGCAGTTACATCCCCCGAGAAACAACACGCAGACAACGTTTCCCGGCCAATCGCATAAACTCACCGGTTCCAGGCCACGCACCCGGGACCACGCATGAGTATTCGTCACGCCGACTCCTGCCGCGGTGCGGTCAATGTAAAATTTTATTAAATATCAGGAAGTTAAAAGAATCGTCCGCAATCTGACTCTTTGCGCACTCTACGGAAGGCATCTGGCTTTGTACACCCTTTTTTTCAATCAAGATTCCAACACGTTAGACATGTTTATCTTTATAAACACCATAAACAACATAGAATATTTCTTTCTTTCGTAAAAAAAAAGATGAGACCTTGCTCCTTTTCACAATGGGTCTTACATTGAAGTAATGAGTACCCACGACACCCAAGATGTCTTTTCCCAGGCGATGAACCTGCAGTATCTCAGGCCCGCCTCTCTCGACCGAGCGAAAGTGGTTGATGACCTGAAAGCTCGTTTTGAGTGGCCAGTGGAGTATGAGTTCAATCAAGAATTCTACGAGTTATTCAACGACTTCGGGGAAAAGCGGCATATTATCCGTTGGCCCCGAGAAATTTTGCACAAAGACCCCAAGTTTGAAGATTATATGCGCGACCTCGTCTGCGCTCTTTTTGCGGAACAATATCATCCGCAGTTTGCCATTCCAGCCTTTACTCGGCACACTGATCCTTCGCATATTGAACGGTTTAAACCAATTTTCCGCTATGCGGCCGATTGGTTTATCGACGCGGAACTTCGTCGTCTCTGTCCTCCTGTTATGGATGACGAAATCGACAATGAATTCAAGCATGCCTGGGCCGTGTTGCGGAATCGTCCCCCTGCAGCCGGGCTTGATTTCACTGTGTTGACCGGGCTGGTTCTGGCCGAAGCGTTACTCTATCGCAATATGCGTATCGAAGTCACAGGCGTTCTTTCCCACGTCATGGGGTGTTACCTCAGAACGCCCCCGGACAAACCCTCACGTTTTACACTGCAGAGTCTGGTCAAAAGCCTGTTCGCCTTGGTTGCGCCGAACTTCACAGCGCATCTGATTCGAGAACGCAACTATGAACACTGGGAAATCTCCCAACTCAAAGTTCCTCCGCCCAAACCTGAATTGGGTTCATTATAATCCTATTCAGGCGGCTGCCGTATGCAATACGGCCGGGAAGTATTGGGCTTCCCGGCCGTATTGTCATCTGTCGTTTCAACAGCACTTTGCCACTCCAATGGTGGGCACCTTCCGGTTATGACATCGTCGAGGACCCATTTTTTCCCGAAAGCTCCTGAAGCGCAAGACGATACCCCGTTTCGCGAATGAACGCACAGTCGGTGGGGTTCGAAGCCAGATCGCCGGAAGCATCAATGCCGCGCAAACCCATTTGCGGCTCCAAGCGAATACGAAACGGTTCAAGAAAAAACGACAACGTCAAGGCCGCCCCCTCAAACAAACGCTCTCCTTTTTTTCGTCCGGCAACGAGACATGCCGCAGCTCTGCGTGAAGGCAGTGCCAGCATTTCCGAACGATTGGCCAAAGCCGCTTCATAGTACCGTTGTCCACGATCAATGAACGCTTTGAAGTGTGCCGGGAGGTGATAAAAATAAATGGGCGACGCAAAAAAAACAAAATCACTGGACAAAAGGGCGTCGAAAAGCGGCGCACTGTCGTCTTTCTCAGCCAAAGGGCATGGTCCACCTTGTGTTTGCTCACACACTCCACATGATACGCACGGAAGAATGCGATGCTTGCGTAAATACAAGGCGTTACAATCTCCTCCGGCTTCACGAACACCTTGTGCAAATTCGTCAAGCGCCCTGTCGCTGTTGCCCCCGGCACGGGGGCTGGCCGCAAAAAGCGTACACCGCATATGTATTCCTTCGTTGTAAGACGAACACTTAAAATGCAAATTCACCAAAAAACGGATTATTCTTTTTTTCCGATCCCACTGTGGTTTCCGGGCCATGTCCGGAATAGACAACGGTTTCCTCGGGAAGAGTAAAAATCTGTGTCATCACCGAATTAAGCAGAACTTCATGGCTCCCTCCCGGAAAATCCGTACGCCCAATAGAACGATGGAATAACAAGTCCCCGGAAAAACACACACGATCATCCGGAAAATACAGGCTGACACTTCCCGGCGTATGGCCAGGTGTCGCAAGCACTTTGCACGGCATCCCCAAGAACGAAGCCTCTCCCGGCACAAGGGGATCATGGGCAAAAAGCGATACCATGGGGAGCCCCATGAACCCGCCTCGCCCGATATCAAGATCCAATAAATAGTCATCATCCGTATTGGCGAGCACGGATGCACCCGTAGCTTCAGACAACGCTCTGACACCATAAATATGGTCACAATGCAGGTGGGTCAGCACAATATGCGTCAACGAAAGCTGCTTGGAATGGAGATGGGACACCATCGCACCAGGATCGCCGCCGACGTCCACGGCAATCGCGGCATCTCCTGAAATGGCAAGATACGAATTCGTTTGGAGTGGTCCCAAAGGAAAAACAACAACATCCATCATGACGCCTCCGTTGGTGTCGTGGTAAACGGTTCGAGCAAAAGATCGGACAACGGCTGACGCGAGCTGGATCCCTTTGTCGCGGGATGCCCGACAGCCAACACTGCCATCAACTCAAGAGCTTCCTCATCCAGCCCAAGCGCTTTGGTCACTTCGGGCTCCTGGTTGATAATTTCGCCGAGCCACACAGCCCCAAGGCCAAGATCATGCGCGGCAAGCAGCATGTTTTGGAGACAAGCTCCTATGGATTGGCAGTCTTTTGTTCGATTATACATGGTCGATTTATCAAGAAAAACACAAAGACAAAGCGGCGCTTGTTCAACAATGTGCGCGTACTTTGTCTTTTCGGCAAGACGCTGCTGCCGAACATCACCGGCACGTACGACAAGAAACCGCCATGGCTGATTGTTCAGCCCGCTCGGAGCGGCCCTGCCGGCTTCGAGAATGGTGGTGATTTCCCCGTCAGTAACGGGTTCTTCCGTATATTTCCGTATGCTTCGTCTCGAAACAATGGTGTCCATAACCGTCGAATTCATCGGTGATTCCTCATGCATTGGATATGAGCTGAGGCGTTGCAACCTCATGCCGCCGAAAGAGACCTCTGTATGCCCGTACCGAAAGGAACACGTCTTTTGAAATGGCGAGAAGAACTGTTCCGGCACAGTGACCATTTTACTCATGGAGGCACCGTAGCCCAGGAGCGTTCGACCGGCAAGCCGACTGACTTGACCAAAACAAGAAGGAAAGCCTACATACAATGAATTAAAACAGAATTCCCAACCTTACGATCCGGGTATGAAACGCGGTAGCACACCAGACGAGCAAGACAACAACGATATCCATCGTACACTCGCTGGAGACAATGCCGCATTCGCTCGCCTTGTTATCAAATATCAAGATCGCATCTTCCATTTTATCCTGAAACATATACGCAATAGGGCTATTGCCGAAGAGTTGACACAGGAAGCCTTTCTCGACGCGTATAAAGCACTCTCGACCTTTGCCGGACGATCGCGTTTCAGTACATGGCTTATGGGTATTGCTCTCAACAGATCGCGGAATTATGTTAATCGTGCTCCGGAAATGGTCTATGGACATGTTGACCACGAAACCCACCCCCAGAATCCGTCCAGTACCCCAACCTGGTCGGATATCGATACTGCAGATTTTGAAGCTATCCTCCGCAAGGGTTTGACCACGCTTCCGAATGAATTGCGCGAAGTATTTCTATTGATAAGTATTGAAGGACTGTCGTATCAAGAAGCGGCCGATATCATTGATGCACCGATTGGGACGGTAAAAAACCGTATGTTTCGTGCGAGAACACAACTTAAGGATCTTTTTCTACAGGAGAACTTTCTCCCGTAATTTTGTTTCACAACATCAAAGGCCGCTCAACAGCGTCCCCTGCCGCATACGGCACACTGCCGAGTACAGGGAGAAAGCATGAAAAAACGATGCAAGGAACTCGAACTATTGGCCGGCCTTGTCCTTGATGCCGAAGCGAACTATGAAGAACGGCGCCGCTTTATTGCCTACCTGGCAAAGAACTCTTCGGAATGCGGCCCACAATTATCTGCTATCCTCGCACTGGACAACGCATCCCGGACGCTCGCCGCATCCATTCAAAAAGAACCCGGCATTGATGTTATGCCCCAAATAGGCTCTCAGTTGTCCACATGGTCACCTTTCATCACCCGCTTGCGTCGCATCATGGACAGATTGTGCCCAGCGCCATCAGTAACGGCGTTTTTCACCGGTATTCTTTGTGCTGTGGCCATTGTTGCTGTTTTTTCCTCTCTCACACCGGAAACACTCATGCCGGACACACGATTTCATCCCATTGCATTGCGGCTGACTGAAGTCGACTCTCATGCCAAATGGTTCGATGAGGCTGTGGTCAATCCAGGAGAATCATTGCACTACAAATTCTTCGATAGCCTTATTGGGGATTACTATCTCAAGCTCCTTAGCAGTGCGTCCGTTCCCGTATCTGTAACGCACATAATAAAATCCGATCATTCCCAACGCGTCCATGACATGACCATCACCGATGTCAACTACGGTTTTTTACATAATCCGCAGGACGACGATGTCCTCATCATTGCCAACCACGGCTCAACACCGGTTCGGACCATGGTGACAGGAGACCGGGATATCACCATAATTCCTCCTACTGAAAACCTTGCTCAAAGAAAGACCACGACGTTCGCATCATGCGTGTATCCCTAACCCTGTCCCACCGTGAGCTATCAAATTGTTACAATTCGTTTTTTTTCTTCTTTTGCAACGCTTTTCAACAGTATCGGCCTTGAGTTTCAACGGTATGGCAGGTAGTATCATGCGATGCGTAGACAGGCTGAATCTCTTGACGCTTCCGTCGTCTCTCTCGAACGGACAGATATTATCCGATTCGAGCATGCACTCAAAGATGCCCTGAGTGCCTTTTTACCGTTCAAATCCTACAGCCTCTACCTCCCTCAGAATCTTCCTCCAAACTTATTACGCTCTTTTGGCCCGGATTGTTCCATCGCCGCACACCATCCGGACCAACGAGAACTTCTTATCCCGTTGGTCCACCAGAATGAACTCCTCGCCATATTTATCGCTCGTGGTGTTCGTTTGCCGGCTCCGAAAACCATGTGTCGTGTTTTGCCACAAGTGGCGTCTTTGTGGCTGGACAAACTCGCGCTGCATAAAACGGCCATTACCGACGAACTTACCGGATTACTCAATCCTCCAGCGTTGACTCGTGCCCTCGAGCGTGAAATTTCCCTCGTACAGGACTGCATTTTACCAACATCATCCGCCTGCATGGATCCAGATGCGAAAAGCTTTTCCGGAAGTGTCGGCATTGTCCTGTTCGACTTGGACCATTTCGCGACCGTCACAGGCGGCCGACAATTTGAATTTAGCGAAACGCTTCTCCAAAAAGCCGCTACGGCGTTGTCCCAAGCATGCCCGGAAGGCGCCCTACCGGCCAGACTTGGCGACGATGTCTTCGCTCTGTTGCTTCCCGGAATCTCCACTGGTCAATGTCGCCAGGTTGCTGAGTCGGTACGCGAGGCCCTATCTGCCGTTGAAGCCATGGATCCGCACACCGAAGAAACGGTTTCCCTTACGGCCAGTGCTGGTTTTGCAATCTATCCACAACATCTGCGCGGTCGCCAGTTTACCGGCTCCGTTCGCGAACAAGCTCGTATTCTGATCAAAAAAGCCCAACGCACCGTTACAGCGGCTAAAGAACTGGGCAGAAACAGAGTTCTGGCGTTTCCCGATGTGGTCGCCGAAGCCGGACTCGTTTTAGAGACACTTCCTCTGTCGCGTCTGACCATCAACCTTGGTCGGCATGTTGATGCGGTCGAAGGCCAACGCTTTCTTGTCTGGAGTCCGCAATATGAGACCAACGCCGAAATTCGCACACCCGAGAATGTCCGCTTGCATGGTCGATACCCCACCATGATCAAAGCGGAAATTCTCGTGATGGAAGTACAGGATGATATCGCCTTTGCCGAGATCGTTCATTTGCGTTCTCCCGAGTGGCCTGTAGAAATTGGAGACCGCCTTCTGCTCGCCTCGGACACCGAACATACACTTACCGACGGGTCGAAACCGACCACCCCGCAAAAAGACCTTGTCACCGGTCTCTATGGACTCCATGACTTTTTGCGAAACTTCGCCCGCAAACGCGAAAAGCAATCGACGTATTCATTAATGCTCATGCGATTGCCGGAAGAATCCCCAAACCGTTCGGACGCTCCCGGCCATCATTGTGAAACCCAAATTCGCGATCTGGCTGAACTCTGCCGTGAATCTTTTGCCGAACAGCCGGAAATGGGTCGCTATAGCACCTCAAGTCTCATCATTCATGTTGCCGACAAAACTCCGGAAGAAATTTTACCCGATATTTTGGCACTGTGCCAACGCAGTGCAGAAAGCTTGGAAATCAATCCCGTCGTCGGCATAGCTGGCTATCCTTTTCTCCATTTCAATAAAGCGGACACCTTGGAGAATTGCCGCAAGGCTCTCGATCATGCAATGCTCTTGACCGAGCCCCCCAAAGTGGCCGTGTTCGACTCCATATCCCTCACTGTCAGCGCCGATCGTCTTTTTACCGCCGGTGATGTGTATGAAGCCATTGAAGAATACAAACTGGCATTGATTGCCGACGACACAAACATTCTGGCACGCAACTCGCTGTCTGCCTGTTTAACCAGAGTGGGACGTTTGGAACAGGCCGCCGCCGAACTCGCCAAAGTGATTGCCATGGATAGCAAAAATGCCATGGCTCTCTATAATTACGGCCATACCTTACGCCGCATCGGTGAAACCGCACAGGCCCGCAAAGCATTTCAAAAATGCCTCAAAACGGCACCGGATTCACCGGCCGCACTCTACAGTTTGCTCCGACTCGGCCAAATGGCTGAAGAATCGCGTCAATTCGCGGTCGCTCGCAAATATTACAATCGAGCCGCAGCACTCCCCGGTGGCGAAGGTGAAACCGTACGTCATCTCGCACGGCTGTCTCTTGCGCAAAATCGCATCGAAGAGGCCCGAGAACTGTTTCATCAGGCCCTCACCCACAATCCCAACGACGCCAGTTCCATGCACAGCCTGGCAAAGCTCTACCTTGATCACGGGGAAGACCCGGCGATTGCCGAATCTCTCGCACGGCAAAGCGTTGCTGTCCGCCCGGATAAAAAACAATTTTGGCTGGAACTTGCCCGCGCGCTCACCGTCCAGGACCGGCACGAAGAAGCCCGCACCGCCCTGGACCGCGCCGATATGATTTAATCAAAGACCGTCGCGAGTCATCCCAACAGCGCCCGTGCGACAAATCCGAGATTCCGCGGTGTCTCACCGATACGACGTATCGAATACGGCCACCAACTGCTGCCATACGGCATATACACACGCACTTGCACCCCACGCTCAACTAAATGACGTTGGTAATCTGGTCGCACCCCGAGAAGCATTTCGACTTCCCACTCGTCCGGTCTCCATCCTTGTTGTTCTGCCAAGGAACAGGCGTAATCGATCATCGTATGATCATGACTGCCGACCACCGGCCGCACTCCATGCTGTCGGGCGGTTTCACTGAAAAGCATGTCGAGTGATGCTCTATACGCCGCATCTCGAGCAGTGCGACCGCTCACAGCCAGGTCGGCGGACTCCGCAAACGCTCCTTTCACCAAGCGAACCATAGCTCCCTGTTCAACCAATTGCGCAATATCCGATGGCGATCGATGTAAATAAGCCTGAAGCGTGATGGCCACGGGCAAGCCGGCCGAGAATAACGCGTGATACAAGTCGAGCGTCGATTGTGTCACCGACGCATCTTCCATATCGATCATCAAAATATTTACGCCTGGCCCCGCATGATCGGCAATGGTCTGTGCCAAACGCAACGCATTGTCATAGCAACGATTCCACGACAACATAGCCCCTATCTGTGTTGGGTCGACTGAAACATGCACATCAAGTCCCGCTGTGGACAGGGCAGGGACCAACTCCATGAGCGATGAAACCGTTTCCTCAATGCGAGTTTCATCTTCGACATACTCCCCGAGAAAAAACAATGAAGACCGTATCCCTCGCGAAAACAGCTCACGGCTTCGTTCAAGTGCGGCCTTTGCATCATGTCCGGCAACGAACTGATTTGCAAAGCGACACATAAAGCGTGACGAGTGCATAAACATCGTCACGGATGTATTTCGGGCCAGACCAATCATGGCATTTTGCCATAAACGCATGAAGACCTCCTCGGTCGGTTCAAAGTGACGCCAAAGAACGTTTCTTTAGCTTCAAGACCAGAAGGACATCTTGCAAAAAATTGCAGGCTATGATGTGGGTTGTTCAGCAAGGGCAAGAACGACACGGTTACCGAAAAAATAATTCAATTCATACGTCCAGCATTCTGATTTCAGGCCACGCCTATGAAGCCGTTTCCTCCATCCGGTGACAATGCATTTTGGCGAGACCCCGACCTTCCTGGTTTGGAAGTGCGGATTTCCCGCTTCAAGGCTATTACATTTCCCAAACACACGCACGACAGTTATAATATCGGCTTTGTCGAATCCGGGGACAGCCGCGTCTTTCTCCGAGGGAAACATGGGGCTGTTGACCAGAGTGACGTGGTGTTCATCCATCCAGGCGAAGTGCATGCGTGCAACCCTCAAGGAAATACAGCTTGGGCGTATCGCATGTTTTCTTTCTCCTGTGACCTTGTCAAAACATGTATGGCCGATATCGGACTTCCTGACGTCAGCGAACCCGGATTTGCCGTTGCGGCATGTCCGGATACTCTCCTTCGCCATCATCTCGCCGTGTTGTATAATGCCATGCAATCATCTGGCGACATTTTGCACAAACACTCCACCCTGCTTGCGGTCATCTCCCGACTGGCAACAACGCATGCCGGGTGTCGCCCCAGTACGGAACACGCCGGCTCGTCTGTCCTGTGTCGCGTTCGCGATATTTTGCATGACGCACCAACAACAAAACTCCGGCTTGTCGATCTGGCCGAAGCCGCCGACGCACCGGAGTTGAGCCGATACGCATTATTGCGTTCATTCAGTCGTGCATTCGGACTCTCGCCGCATGCCTACCAATTGCAATTACGTTTGCACCGCGCCAAACTATTACTCCGACAAGGTGTTCCTATCGTCCAAGTGGCGTTGGACACTGGTTTTGTCGACCAAAGCCATTTTACCACCACATTTCGCGCAACCACCGGTGCCACTCCCGGCCAATATCAACGTGGCCGGTAACCCGTGCTCTATAATGTATGACGGTTTATTCTCTGGTCAGGCCTTTAAAGCCTTCTTCAGGATATCGTTGTCCGACTACCGCATCATAATGGAATGTTGTTTCCAATCGTTCCATATCTTCAGCTGTCAGGACAATATCCGAGGCCGCAACATTGCTCTCAAGATAGCGCACATGCCGTGTTCCGGGAATGGGGACAACATTTGTGTTCTTGTTCAACACCCATGACAAGGTGAGTTGTGCAGGCGTCACATTTTTTTCTGCAGCCATGCCTTTGACAACATCGAGCAAGCGCAGGTTTCGTTCCATAGCATCGGCCTGGAACCGCGGATTCATGCGCCGAAAATCGTTTTCCTCAAAATCACTGGGCGAAGTCTGCGATGCGGTCAGAAAACCACGTCCTAAAGGACTATATGCCACAAACGCCGCACCGACCTCGGCACACGCATCAAGCACGCCGTTGTGTTCGACATCTCGTGTCACCAACGAATATTCGGTCTGAACGGCCGCTACAGGATGCACCTTGGCAGCCCGGCGCAACTGATCCGCCGTAATTTCGCTGAATCCAATATACCGAATTTTCCCTTCTTCCACGAGCCGAGCGAGATCGGCAGTTACATCTTCAATCGGTCTGTCCGAGGCAAGTCGGTGCACATAATATAAATCGATAACGTCGATGCCCAAGCGTGACAGCGATGCTTCACAACAGGCTCGCATATACGCCGTGGAATTATCGATCTCTCGCGCATAACTCCCAGGTTGTTCCCGCTTGATGCCGAACTTTGTGGCGATGACAAGCTTCTCTCGCTGATCTCTATGATCAGCAATGAATCCGGCTAACAACCGTTCGTTATGTCCGTGGCCGTACATATCGGCTGTGTCATAGAAGTTGATCCCAAGTTCAAACGCCCTATCGAGGACGCCACGAGAAACCGTATCGTCCGACGTTCCATAAAATTCAGACATACCCATACAACCAAGCCCGAGGGCGGAAATAATCAGATCGGAATGACCGAGTCGAGTCGTACGCATGTGTGATCTCCTTGATCAAAAAAACCGAGTTAGGGGGATTGCGATGCCGTCATGGCAACATCACGAAACGACAGTAGGCCTGGGTTTGCGATACGTCTAATATTGTTTTTTTTCAAAAGTGATATACAATGTATATCACAATGGAACTGAAACAATTACGCCTCTTTGTTCTTGTCGCGGAAGAAGGCGGATTTCGCCGCGCCGCTGAACGTGCGCATATGGCACAACCCCCACTAAGCCGGCATATTCGCCTCCTGGAAGAAGAAGTCGGAACGGCCTTATTTTCGCGTACATCCACCGGTGCGATACTAACGGATGCGGGACGGGTATTTTTACCCCATGCCATAGATATTCTGGCCAAGGCCGAAACGGCCCGTGTTGATGCTCGTCGCGCGGGACGAGGAGAGACGGGACGGCTTGCCATAGGATTTGTTGGCCCAGCTATGGACGGCGCTCTGCCTGATGTCATCCGTGCATTTCGCAGTACACGACCGGCTATTTTCCTTGAAATGATAGAATCTTCAACGGCGGATCAATTTCAAGCGTTGGAAGATCGTCGCATTGATGTTGGATTTGTGCGTCGGACAAACCAATGCCCAGACGGGCTCAAGAGCGAACTTTTTATGCGGGAACACTACGTGCTCGCTGTTCCTGACGGTCATCGCTTGGCGCAACATACGGTTATCAAACCCGCCGATTTAGTCGATGAACCATTTATTTTCTATCCGCGCAGTCTCTTTCCGGAACTGTACGACACGATACTGGAACAACTGACAACTCCGAGCGGTAAACCCATCATCTGCGCGGAAACCCTCTCCAAGCGAACGACCGTGGCACTCGTTGCTGCCGGCATCGGACTATCTCTTGTGCCGAAATCAACAGGCGCGCATCCTCGACGTGGTGTTGTATTTCGCACAATAGATGCAGAGCTTCCTTATGTTGAAATGGACATAATTACACGAAACGACGCTCCCAGGCCACTCCTCACTGTATTTTTACAAACGGCACATCAGTTTCGACATATATAATACACGTACAATGTACAGAACTTTTTTACTTTGTTTGTTGCAACAATACACCGAGCATTGTAGACTCTTTTTTACGTGTTCCTTCGATTAACGCATACAATAAAGGATACGCCATGCTCAAATTTCTTGTTGATCATGCGCGCTGTACTCAGTGTGGGTTGTGTGCCACAGATTGCCCGGCCCGCATTATCGAACTGGACGATTACCCCACCATCGTCAATCCCGACGCGTGTATCCGATGTCAGCATTGTCTGGCTATTTGTCCAACAGAAGCGATTTCCATATTGGGAAACGATCCGGAGAATGAACTTCCCATCAACAATGCCTTTCCGAGCCCTCAACAAATGGCCACGCTGATTCGTGGAAGACGATCAACACGCCAATATCTCGATGAATCACTTCCCATCGACGTCATTGAAGATCTTCTCACCACAGTTCACCATGCCCCAACCGGAGTAAATGCACAGCAAGTGCTCTTGACGGTGGTAAAAAACCGCCAGTCAGTCCATACTCTGCGTGAAGCCGTGTATACCCGATTGGTGCAAGCCATCCGAGACGGCGAGAACAATGACGATATGCGTATGGAAGTCCTCGGCTGGGCGATCAAAATGTGGACCAAGGAAGGCGCAGACGTGTTGTTTCGTGGGGCTCCCCATGTGCTTATTGCGTCGGCCCCGCAAAATTGCCCCACGCCGCTGCCCGACTGTTTTATTTCCTTGTCGTATTTCGAGCTCCTTGCCGCCAGTGCTGGATTGGGATCACTGTGGAACGGCATGCTCAAATGGACATTGGATGAGCTGTTTCCCGAATTCCGGGATCGACTTGGAATTCCGCGTGATCATCTTGTCGGGTATGTCATGGTCTTTGGAAAACCCGCGGTGAAGTACATGCGGACCGTCAGTCGAACTCCCGGTCCAATTCGCATAATCGACTGGAAGGAAGGAAACGGCACAGGGAATTCGTAAACCTACCACGCCTCTCTCGTCGATCACGAAGAGAGAGGCGTGGAGAAACGTTCACTCTGCAATGAGGAAGACGTGGTCGTTACGAAAATGGCCAGAGCACATCATGCTATATGTTCGTGCCGGGCTTTTTTCGCGACAATGGCCCGGTTCGCCCGGTCCATGGTGATACGTACGGTTTTTATCCACGGAGCCGGTCGTCGCATGGGATCAGCCAACCATGGCATGAGGCTGTCTGTGGCGTTCTCAAGACCTTGCGCTTCATCGAGAACACCCGCAATAATCAGTTCCGCTGCTTCTTTGGCAGCAAAGTTGCCGTACAACCCGGTCTGATTGCAAAAATCACTCGTCAACGCGTCAATGACGTCCTCGGAAAGCAGCTCTCGTCGATGACGTCTCATATGATCGGCACAAAAGATGAGCTTTTCGTATCGTTCTTGATTTTCAGGAAGCACGCGACGTAACTCCCGATGGAGCATGCGCAAATGATGTTCCAGAAGAAGTTGTGGAATACCGCGACTGGTCAGAGATTGTCCAAAGCACAGCACCTGAGACAGCATTTCCTTCGTCTCAAGATTTGTCAGATGAACCAGCCACGCGCCATCGCTGTCGAGAAATCGTCTTCCGCGGGTACCAAACCGATAAATAAGGTATGGATAATCGACAAGGCAGCGTACACTTGCCTGCATAACCGCAGTAATTTCCTGTTCGTCCTGACAAATAGGATGATTCCCGGCTTCGGGGTTCAATGAAACGGCAAGATAACGAATTGCTTGGCCTGTGCCTTCAGATTCCGGTTCGATAAGTAAAGAAAAAATATCAATACATTCGCCAATAAAATCCATTGCGGCTTGTACAACCAACTCTCGATCCCGCGAAGAAAGAGGCGCCGCATCCAGACGTCGTTTAAAATTTTCAAAACGCAAGGCTCCGTCGTCCTTGAGTGCGGCGAAGTAGGCCATTCCCGTTTGTGGGGTCAAACCGAAACCACTCGTTAAGGCGAGACCAATGTTTTTCGCACCTAACGCGACCCCTTCCAAAACGTACAAAACCCCGAGGAGTGACACGGGCTGTGTCATGGCATCTTTACGCAAGTTCGATACCAGGTTCAGAGCCAAAGTCATGACACGCACGGGATCAGGCGTAAGGGGCAAACGAGGAGGTACATCACGGAAATAATCAATATCGGTGAAAAGCAACGGCAATCGCCGCATTTCATCAAACCAAATATCGGCGAGCAAAGGGTTGTCGGCACGATCTAATCCGGACTCTACCACAGCAAAAACCATAGCCCAGACCCGTAGATGTGTAATATACACCGATAACGGGGCACGTCTCTCGACAAGGGCCATACAATACGGAACAGCCTGAAGCTGTGCATGCAAGGGTACAAGCGCACTTCGAAGCTGATCGCTCAATGGGGGATGAACGGTCATGCAACAATTCCTTACTTATTCTCACCAAACGTTCTCTGGTGAGAAGGATTTGGTGGAGGCAATGTACAATATTTTCAAAATGAACAAAACCCATGAAGGCATAACCGTCACGCGCATAAAAAAATTCGCCGTCGACATTTTTTCGTTGACAAGTCCCGACCGGAAGCGTAGCTATCTCTCCTCACGGGGCTGTAGCTCAGTTGGGAGAGCGCTTGAATGGCATTCAAGAGGCCGTGGGTTCAATTCCCTCCAGCTCCACCAGAAAATTTCCAATACATTGGCCCGGTTATCTTGAAGGATAACCGGGCCTTTTCTTTTGCGGTGAACCTCTCGGTGAACCGGGTGTGAACATCTTTCCGCCGAGAAGCATTTTTAATTTACGACGAGGGCTTCATCATCTCTAAGCGCTCTTTAAGAGTCTCTTTATACTTATCATTATTACAATTATCTATCGCCAATGAACATTCATTCAATGCAGCAGGAATATCTCCCAACGCCTCACGACATGAGCTTAGGCGTTCATGATAAATTGAAATCCACTCTTTGCCTTTTAGATCCTCAACGGCCAAGTTAAGTGCTTTTACTGCACTTTGCAAAGCTTCTTCGTGCTTTTCGAGAGTTGAAAGAGTTTTCGACTTTACATATAATAACCAATGATCTGCTCCACCATCTGGCACTTTTTCAATTGCAGCAAGAGCACTCTTTGGTTTATCAGCCTGATTATACGCCTTGGCTACGGCCCGAGCATTAAATGCCGTTAAAACCGTTTTTTCTGATATAGCATCTGCAAAAGCGCAACTAGCTCGGATAAACTCACTTGAAAGGCTTTGTTTACCCTCCTTGTCAGCAGTAATAGCCATATTGGCTAATGCATCACAGGCATTAACCCATTGCCTTTTGTCAACTAGACTTGGCGGCATAGCCAGCATTTCAGGAAGAGCTTCGGCAAGATCTACACAGCGCTTGCCATGATTATACCTAAAGAGAGACGTAAACGCCACAAAAGACTCATAAAACTGATCAAATCCATCTAGCGCAGACATGGCAATAATATCAGACAGAATTTGAACCTTTGCAGAATTTTCTTTAATAGAGTCTGCGATATTCTTATATGATCTGAGTCTTGAAATCGCTGCAAGAGATACTCGTAGCGGTACAGCTAGAGGGTCTCTTAAAACTCTCTCCATCAGCTCTCCCAAAGCCTTTTCTCCTTCTGCTTTAATTGCTCTGGTAACCCTAGACAGAGAACCAAGGTGCGCTATCTGACCATATGTTGCATGCCAATTGGGCTTAATCTCAAAAAGTTGATTGAAGCATTTAAGAGCTTCTTCATATTGACCACACCGCCTAAGAGCTTTCCCTCGATGGTGTAACAGCTCTGCTTTTACTTGCTCGTCTTTCGTAGCAGCAAAACAAGTCCCATATTTTTGAGCACAGGCCTGATAATACTCTCGCTGTTCTTCAAGGTTCTCAATAGAGTATGAATATATTTCTTTTGAATCGATTATGCTCACCATCGAAGCTAGCCCCATATCTGGTGTAACCTCATTAGTATAAATCTGTTTATAAATCGTCTGATCTTCTTCCCGTTCAATCTGCAAAAGGGCATATGTCAACCAATCCGGCTGCCGTTCTCCGCGACGTAAATTCTCTTCATGTATCTGTTTTTTTGCAAGATGAATTTGTCTAAGGACCCCAAACTCCATCTCCCCTTCATGTTCCTCGACATATTTTTCAATAGCCTCAGCTAACACTGATGCGTTTACGTCATCCTGCATAGCCAAACACACAAGATCATGGACCTTCACTACTCCTGGAGTGTTCGCAGGTAGCACAATTGATAATCGTTGGAGATTAGAACACGCATTGATTCCAATGAAATTTCTTAAAAAGTCTAAATCGTGAGTTCCTAACCCTGAATTGGCAATATCTGAAAGAGCTTTATGTTCCCTCTGGTTAAGTTTTGAAATAATTTTTCGTATGATAGACCCACCATCATCACCACGTACATCTTCCGGTTCATCCAAGACCTCTTTATAAAAAACATCTCCTTTGATCCCTTGTTCACTCAATATGTTCCTTGCTGTGGCAAGAATGAGTGGTGAAGAAAGACAAGCTGAAACGAATTTTTTACATACATCAGAGGCTGTATCTGGATCTTCTCCAAGAATTTCAAACGCGACACTTTTAGACAATGAAGGGATCGGCAAATAGAAATCTTTCGATGGAGTTGACAGCTGTGATGTCGCAAGAACAACCCCACCTTTTGTAAAACCATCGGCTAGTTCATTGAACATTGCCAGCTCCAATTTTCGTTCAATACTATCAATTACGAGGATCGTTTTTCCAGCATTAAAGATACCTGCAACATTAACAGGTGTGCCTCCCCGGGATCGCTTCACAGCACTTAAAGGAGTGTCTTTCTTCCAATCTTCACCAGCTATCCAAATATAGTTGTCAAAATTTGTTTCTTCATGATGAACATATTCAATTGCTGCTTGGGTTTTACCTGCGCCGCTTAAACCATGGAGTACACAAATTTTATGACCATTATGATAATGAGTTTTTAGTGATTTTAAAATGTTCACAGAAGGAACATAGTGTTCACATTGGCTTGGAATCTTACCATAGTATTCGTAGTTATTTAGATCATGTAAGTAGTTTGGCAGAAACTGAGTATAAAAGCTGGCACAGGAAGAGTTTAGAATTGACTGCTCATAAATTATCTTTGCCAATTCATGTGCGTCAAAGAATACGACCTTTCCTTTTACTGATTTGGCAAGAGGAGTTGAGTCGAACTTGTCACGGAACGAGGGAGGTTCTTCCTGGTTACTAATCAAATATATTGAACTTGGCCCATTAGGCTTATTGTGAGCCAAGGCATGAGTAAGATCTTTCTCAATCTTTTCATATGATGGATTTTTCTTTGGCCCACTGGATTCAAAATACGTTTTTTCAGTGCTATACTCAGCAACAATGGTAGAATCAGGAGAAAAACTATCAACCGTGTGGCCAACAGGTTTATAGTCCTTATTTATACCGTGATGGATCAACCTTTTAGATTCAATCATGGAAACAACTTTGTGACCAACCAGTTCCAAATCAGTAGCACTAAGGCATCGGATCTCATCTATTAGGTTTTTGATAATCCGCATTTTGATATATTCAGGCATAGTCCTTCCACTCCTTTTCTGACAATAATTGTAAGCCATTATTGCATGATAATCCCTTACAGGACAAACGATTGTCAATTGATGATTTGTCCAAAGTGATCTGCTACAGAGTAGTGTGCGCTTCCCCCCCAAATTAAGCCACTATCTCTTCGACGCCAAGCCTCGTAAACAACCAACATCGCACAATTGAGATGAATCTAAGAGATGTGAATATAAATACAGCAATCATCAAATTCCCGGTGAACCGTCGGTGAACCAGGATTCCCAAAGATTCCTCTAGAATTCCGACAAGAGTGTTCACAGGTACTGCAAAAAAAACAATAAAATCAACATTTCCTGGACCTTCGCCAGGAATGGCATTCAAGAGGCCGTGGGTTCAATTCCCTCCAGCTCCACCAGAAAATTTCCAATACATTGGCCTGGTTATCCTTCAAGATAACCAGGCCTTTTCTTTTGCGGTGAACCTACCGGTGAACCGGGTGTGAACATGGTACTTGACTGATTTAGTATTACAGGCATAGGTATCCTTTTGAGGTAATTATGAGATATGGAACAGACTAAGAAAACCATCGACAATATTATTCACGCTAATGTGATGCTTCAGAAGTTTTGGAGCAATGCAAATGGCTGGGCTCCTTCGAATGCCGCCTCCTTGATGTCCAAGTCCCGCTTGGACAGACAAGTCTCTTTGTCTAAAGCTCTTCATATTTGGCTAGAAAGAGAATCTCTATCAGAAGGCGAGCTTATATTAGCTTGGGCAAACCTTGGAGCACTTGTAGAAGGGACTCTCAAACTATTTTTCTCTGTTTATCTAAATGACTATCTACAAAGTGGACGCATCGAAACTGATAAAAATGGATTTCCAAAGTTACCTGACATTGTTAGTCTTGAATATTTGAAAGTTTTAATGGATAAAGAAACTCGTTTTGAAAAGCATTGGTCCAATTTTGTCGGCGATGTCCAAAAATACAGAAACGCAATTCACGCCTATAAAGACAGAGAACTTGGAGATCAAGGAGCCTTCTATTCTTTTGTTCAAAAATATTACTCTTTCATCAAAGAAGTTCATAGTCGTTTACCTTATCCCGATGGATACGACTTTATTCTGCATTGATGTGTACTCAGCCTAATGAAAAAAAGGGACGCCATTTCTGACGCCCCCAAATTCAACACTCTCGCCTTCCTACTCAATCACCGGCAACAACTCGACAGCACGTTCTTCATCACCTGGCATAACATGGCCGTAGCGGTCCAAGGTCATTTTTGTACTGGCATGCCCCATGAGGCGGGAAACTGCGTTTGGAGATGCCCTCTGTGAAAGCATGCTGGAGCAAAACAGGTGACGAATGTCGTAGCTGATAATGTCGTCATTGATTCCGGCGCGACGGCAAGCGGTTCTGAATCCCTTACGAAGACTCTTGATTGGCTTCCCGTTGTATTCCACAAGGAAGTTGGTATTCGAATTGGCCTTCATCTCACGGAGCTTTTCCAGGAATTCAGGCCGGACCGGAACACTGCGCCATGTTTTGGTTTTGGTTGCGAAGACCCGAACACACTTGTTCTCCCAGTCCACGTGCTTCCATTCAAGGGTCAACAGTTCGCTCAAACCCGTTCTTACTCCGAGGTTCATGCAGATTTCGATGGCCCACTTGATGTGAGGAACGGCGGCGTCATGGATTCTCTGAAGATCTTCCGCATTGAGTACCAACTCCTTGGGAAACTCTTTGGCCTTTTGCCATTTACCGAGAGGATTTTTGGCAAGGTACTCGTGCTTCACACCCCAGTTGAACATGATCTTCAAGTAGCTGAGATATCGGTTACAAGTGGTTGGAGAATTATTTTTGTACTGGCGGTTGATGAACTTAACGAGAGACGCCTGTTTCAATTCGTCTACCGGTACGTTGCTGATCTGAGGCAGGATATGCTTATTGAGAATCTTGGCCCAATCTTTCAACCAGCCTCCACACCCTGCGGCCTTACGATCTTGATACCAAAGATCCGCAAGTTCATCGGCGTAGATTCCGACATCGTCCGTACTGCCTGTTTGAAGTTCTTCATTCCTTAACTTCTGAGCCTTGATGTCGTGATCGTATGCTTCAGCTTTCTTTCAGGCCTCTTCGCCCTTGCCGAAGTTTGCAGAGACATCTGACTCTATACAAGACTTTCACAATTCCGTTCCCGTTTGGAACCTCCATCCTCCTTGATAATCCCCTCCAAGCATCCTATTGTGTTTTATGGGTATCCATTGGGTATACGGCGAGGATATTTTCCGTTTATATTGAATCAATACAATCTTAATACACACAACATTTTACTCTCTATTTACAGTATAACTATTAAAAGTTTTTGAAGATTCCCCGCACTCACTTTTCTTAGAAACATTATAAAAAGTGAGTGAGGGGCCGCCGGAGGTATCGATCCTTCTCTATCGAAAAATGCTCCAGATGAGGTCATCGCATGCAGAACACGCCCGAACACAAGCAATATTGGGAGATGGTGACATCTCTTGAGCAAGAACAACATTTTTTCCTTGAACGTTGGTCTCTTCGCATGGCGCAAGCCGGATACCTTGAACATACGACCGCAAAACGCCTGGATTGCTTGCAAGCACTCAACGATTTTCTCGCTCCCATGCGGCAACATTGGGATACAGGCATGATGCCCCCCGACTTCTCCTGGCTCATTCAGCACAACGATCAATGGGGACATCCGCAAATCGCCTCGGCAAGACGGCATCGCATGCGCGGCGTCACCGCCGATATGTATCTGGGATGCTTCAAAACATTTATTCATAGCCTTATCGATGTGATTGAGCGCATGGATGGATCGTATGAAGACAAAGTCCTGGCACGACGACACATCAAACTCTACGGCGATGCTTTGGAAGTCCTGTTTGTTCAAGACTGGACCACGACACTTCCCGATGTCACCGCGCGCAAGCTCGATGAAGCCAATCGCCTTCTCACCTTGGAAAAATGCCGATACGAGAACATTCTCAATGCCACTTCCGACCTTATTTTCGTCGTCGAGAACAATGGCATGGTGATGAATGTCAACGAAGCCGTCAAAGCCGTGATTGCCGAAGAACATGTGCAGGGTATGACCATCTGGACGGTTCTCGCCATGGAAGGGCAATCGATGAAGGATGTGCTCAAGTATTACCCCCTCGGGATATTCCATGAAATAAGCCCCTTCGACAACGATATCATCTATCGCATGCAAATCAATTCCATCGGGAGTGTTAGCATGGCCAGCAATGAATACATGATCATGCTGACCAACATTACAGCGCACGCCATTCAACGAGAAACTTTGGAACGAGTCGTATCGGAAAGAACGGAAGCGTTGCGTCGGGAAAAAGAACATCTTGAAGAGATGAACATTACCTTGCGGAACGTATTGCAAAGCATCGATAAAGAGCGTGAACAAATTCTGAATGAAATTTCGTCCAAGGTGAACAACCTGGTGCTGCCAGCGCTCGACCGCATTGTACACGAAGAAGACAGTGGTATTCGCAAAGGGTATATCACCGTTGCCAAAGACCAACTAAGGCGATTGGCTCCAGGCAGTGATGCTTCGGACCCAGGTCTCCTCAAACTCACTCATATGGAAACCCGCGTGTGTCAGTTCATTCAAGCGGGCCATCCCTCCAAAGATATTGCGACCAGCCTCAATATTTCCGTGGAAACCGTGCAAACGCACCGAAAGAATATCCGCCGCAAACTGAACCTACATGGGAAGGGCGTGAGCCTCTACGCACATTTGAAAACACTCGGCCTGTCATCCTGATTGGGTAGTTCAACATACCCAATCTATCCCCATTTTCCCGCCTGTCACCCTTCATGACGAGTATACTACAGGATCAGTGTCGATCCTGTTTTTTCTGTAATGGAGGATAGTTATGCTAAATAAAACACAACTCATCACAGGAGCTGCCGCACTTCGAGATTTTTTCGCGTCCATCAATGCGAACGATATACATGCCGCAGCCGATTCCATTTCGCGCGTGTTCACCATACCACTCGATCCGGCAACACTTTGGATTGATGTCGAATACGAGTTCAATCGGCTCTTTGTCGGTCCTGCGGCTGTTCCTGCGCCCCCCTACGCATCTGCATATTTGAATGAGCCGACACTTATGGGTTCTCCGGCCATGGAGATGCGAAATGCCTATCGTCGTCTCGGGCTGACAGTCCCCAATCCAAACGCCACACCCGACGATCATCTGTCTTTTGAATTGGATGCCTACATCGCCATTGAAAGCCTGGCACAGGAGGATGCGGATGGAGGCATTTTGAAGAAGTGGCTCGTCTGTGAACACATGAACGGGTGGGTTCCCCTCTTTGTGGAGGCGGTGAGAAGACTGCTCGACGTCAGTGCCCCCATTACCATGGCGATAGACGCGCTCTCGCTCTGGTTGGTCCATGCCATATCCGACGCGGATGCATTGGAAGCATAACGGAAACATTCAAGACAAGCGTGCAAGAGGAAGCCTATGACAATGAAACAGACGTACAACAGACGGCAATTCCTGAAAGGGCTCGCCGCGGTCGGCGCAACTGCCCTGTTGCCGTGCCGGTTTCTAGTGCCCATGAATGCAGAGGCGGCCGCATTCAACGAAGCGGAATTCACTATTTTTCGCAATGCCTGTCCGAGAAACTGTTACGACACGTGTAGCATCAAAACCTACGTCAAGGATGGCGTCATTCAATTCATCGAAGGCGCTCCCGAGTCCACCTATACCGACGGCGGATTATGCGTGAAAGGCTACAGCTACACTCGCCGGCCGTATAGTCCTGACCGGATCAAATACCCCATGATGCAGGACGGTCGCCGTTCGGGCAAATGGCGTCGCGTCTCCTGGGACGAGGCATTGGACCGCATCGCCAAAAAAATTCTGGAACTCAAAGAAAAAGACGGCAACCTGCTTGGCATGGGTATGACCAAATACTCCGGCAACTTCGGTATCACCAACTACGGCGTCGAAGGCATGATGTCGTCTCTTGGCTACACGACGCGCTTTGTGGGGACACCGTGCTGGCCCGCCGGAATCGATGCGCAAAATTATGATATGGGCAACATGTGGTGCAATGACCCCGAAGACATGGCCAAAGCCAAGTATATCATTGTGTGGGGGGCCAACCCCGCATGGTGCTCCGTCCATTCCATGAAATACATCATGGAAGCCAAACGTCGCGGCGCCAAAATTGTTGTGATCGATCCGGTTTTTACCCAGACCGCGGCCAAAGGGGATGTGTACTGGCAACCCAAAACATCGACCGACGGCGCCCTTGCCCTTGGCATGGCCAAACATATTCTCGACAGCGGCTTGGTGAATCAGGATTTCGTCAACAATTACAGCTACGGCTTTGAAGATTTCGCCAACTATCTCAATGCCAACGTCACCGTGGAGTGGGCCGCCGAGCAAACCGGCATCCCCGCCAAGGATATCAAGGAAGTGGCCGAAGAGTTCGCCACGGCCGATCCGGCGACGATCTGGATTGGCTACGGCATGCAGCGCCACACCAACGGCGGTGCATCCGTGCGCTCTATCGATGCACTTGTCGCCATGACAGGGAATATCGGCAAGGAAGGCGGCGGGGCTCGCTACGGTCAATTGCAGACCTGGGGATTCAACTACCACGCCCTTATTCAGAAACAGCCCGAAGGGTCCAAAGGATTTGTAGGCAACGCAGCTAAGGGCGAGTTCGATTTCACCAATGGTACGGAAGCGCAATACTCAGACAGAACCGTCAACATCAACAAAACCGCCCAAGTCATTCTCGATACGAAAGATCCGGCTATCAAGATGCTGTGGGTGTCCTGTAAAAACCCGTTTGCCCAGGACTTCGACCGTCCCAAGCTGGAAAAAGCGTTCGACACCCTGGAAATGGTTGTCACCGTGGATCAGTTTTTCAACGAGACCGTGGCCAACTCCGATATTGTTCTGCCGGTCACGACACTGTTCGAGGAATGGACCGTCAACGTATCTTATTGGCATTATTGGCTGAGTATCAACGAACAAGCCATTAAGCCTATGCACGAGGCCAAATCCAACATTGAAATCGCGGCTGCGTTATCCCAAAAAATGAACGCATTGTCTCCCGGTTCCTGCACCTTCCCGCAAGACATCGATACCAAAGAGTGGATGGCGAAGGAATTCAACAAAGACATCTACAGCTACTTCGGCATTGCGGACTGGACCGAATTGCGAAACGGCCCGGTCAAAGCCAAGCTAAAGACATCTGCCGCCTGGCCTGATCACAAATTCGACACTCCTTCCGGTAAATACGAATTCAAATCCGAATTATGCGAAAAGAACGGCCACAACGCACTCCCGGCATTTAAGGAAAGGCGCAAGCATTACGCTGCATTTCGATTGCTGACACCGCACACCAAGTTCGGCATTCACTCGCAGTTCATCAATCTCGACTGGATGCAGGAATATGACAAGGAACCATTCGTCTACATGCATCCCAACGCTGCGGCCAAGAAGGGCATTGCCGATCAGGACATGGTCCGCGTGTTCAACAAGGTAGGCGAACAGCGCGTCCGGGTGAAGCTGACGGACAATGTCTCCGAAGACTGTCTGCTCATGTACGAAGCCTGGTTCGGCAAAGGGAATACTTTCAACGTCCAAAATCTCGTTGACGACGAATCTGCCGACATGGGCGCTTTCAAGGCCGGAGCCCCCGGAGTCGCCATTCATGACCAGTTTGCCGACATTGAACGCATCTGAGGAGTATGAAATGCAAAAACAATACGCATTCTTAGTTGATTCCGAGCGGTGCATTGGCTGCTTCACTTGTGCCATGGCCTGCCGCAATTATTACCACCAGGAAGAAGGCATCATTTGGCGTCAAGTGTATCCTTTGGCGGAAGAAATCTATCCACACCGGGAACGGGCGTTTTTCTCGCTGGCTTGCAATCACTGTGCGAACCCGGCCTGCCTCAATGTGTGTCCGGTCAACGCCTACACCAAACGGGAAAAGGACGGCGTGGTCGTCCACCATCAGGACAAATGTATCGGTTGCGGCAATTGCATTCGCTCCTGTCCTTATGGTGCGCCCAAGTACAACCCGGTGGCGAAACGCGCCGAAAAGTGCAGCATGTGTCACGAGCGTCTCGATGCCGATCTGAAACCCGCCTGCGTCCAGGCCTGTCCCACCGACGCCCTGCAACTCATCGACCTGGCGGAATTGCACCAGACCAATGAAGTACAGTATCCGGCCGGGTTTCCCAAAATGGAGTCGGTCAACCCGTCGACCCGCTTTATTCTTCCCCAAATGCCGAAGATGGTGAGGAGGTAAATATGCAGTCTCTGGAATTGCCACTTGTTCTGTTTACGGTGTTTTCGCAGGCTGCCATCGGCCTCACGCTCATGCGTGCGATACGTGTCAGCGCGGGAGGACCGAGCGGCGATGCGCAGCGTGAATGGCGTGTTATTGCCGGCCTCATGGTTGTCGGCATGATCGGATCACTGTTTCACCTGGGACACCCCTTGGGCGCTCCCAGGGCCGTCACCCACCTCGGTTCGGCCTGGCTGAGTCGCGAAGTGCTGTTCGCGGGCCTGTTCACGGGGGTCGCCGTCATTGCCGCCCTGGCGTTGATCAAGGAAAATACGACGGCGTTGGTTTGGATAGCGGCGATTCTCGGACTTGGCGTCATCACGTCGGCCGGCATGACATACGCACCGCCAGCCCTCCCCGCCATCAACAACGCGCTGCCCACAATGTTCTTCCTGACGTCGGCCGTCATTCTCGGCGCCGGATTCGGAAGTTGGTTCGCCGGCAAAGAACGCCAACCGCTCATGACGCGTATTTTCACCACCGCGCTCGTGGTCGGTCTCGTTCTTAACCTCATCGCCCCATGCGTATGGATATCCGGCGGTACAGTCATGCACATGACCGGCAAAGCCTGGTTCGCGTCCGGTTTCTACTGGACACACCTTGCCGTGCTCATCGCGTGCCTGGCCGTGCTCTGGAAAAACAAAACCATCCCCACATGGCTCCCGGTCCTCGCCCTCCTCGGCGAACTCGCCGGCCGAGCCGGCTTCTTCGCCGATACCATCCACACCGCCACCAACATCGGGGGGCTGTACTAACAGTATATCAACCGAGGCGAGGCCGAGAGGCTTCGCCTCATCAATCTTCAATCCCGACGATCATCAACTTCTTTGGCTACACCTTTAAAGGGCGTCCCATCTTTCTTTCCATCCATGAACTGGCCGGTTTCAGCGTCTCGTTTCGTCCATGTTTCGGTCTTAGAGGACGTCCGGCACGAGGTTTGCTTAAAGTCTATTTTTTCTAATACTTAGCCCAATTCTTCGTTAAGATGCCTCCCTCATGCAGCGAGGCTCTTCGAAACGCCACAATCTGCTTGGCTTAGCAAAAGACCGGTTGATGGACTCCAGAGGGAAATCTTGGCCGTACACTCGATGGTGAAAGGCGCTGGAGTCGGCGGTCAGGTCAAAGTTGAACATCTCCGGGTGGAGGGCATTGGCTATGGCTCGCAGACCGAGTACCCATTTGGGCGCGCCGAAGTCGCTGCATGGGATGGGGGCTATATGTACTCGGCTGTGGCGCACGGCCGGGAGGTCGAGTCCCAGTTCACAACATTCCTGACAGAACGTCTCGGGATCGTTAGCGATGAACGAAGATATGAAAATAACTTCGGGCGCTACATCAGCCAGCGTTTCGGTTGAGATAGTCTGCCCCGGTCGTCCAGCTAATTCGAGACGACGGTTGCAGCTCTCCCCGCCGGCCGTTTCCACGAGATGATTCTCAAACCGCTTGCCCATGATGGCGAAAAGCGGCTTACCCATGGCATAGTAAACGCTGGGCCGTTGGGTAATGTCCTCAACGCCCCGGCGCACCGGTTCGACCAGGCTGTCCAGGTACGCCGCGAGGTCTTCGGCTCCTTCCCTGCGTCCTAACACTGTTCCGAAATCGCGAATCAGCCCCAAATACCCTTCGATGCTCTGAATGCCCCGATGGAGATCGGGTAACCGCTTTTGGGCTAACAGCCATTCCCAGGCGGAAATGACCTCAGCTCGTTCCCTCACACCCATGGCCAGACACATGGACTCCACGATCTCCAGCCCCCGAGTAAAAGGGTAACCTCCTTGAAATTCTCGCTCCCTGAGACTCGGGGGCGTGATGTCGCCTCGAATGGAGACAGATGCGCCGCAGGCAGGGCAATCCGTCGACAAAGTTCTCGTATCCAGACTGCCTGAATTGAGAAGTCGGGCGCCCATAGGGCCATAGAAGTCTCGGGAATGTGTCACCCCACCGCAGGATGGACAGTAAGTGTCAAGCTGTCGTGTGCCCGGAGCGTTGAACACATACACATGGGGCAAGACCGAACGGAGTTCTCGTGCAAGGGCTTCGGTGTCCCGGATGGAAGGCTCCAAAGCTGGGTCGGCGTCTTCCAGCGGGATGAAGCGCATGAGCTGCAAAGGAATGTCCGGAGATATGGCGGCCAGTTCCCGGGCTAAGGACCACGTGTCTTCTCGATTGTCCAGGCGTTCCATGCAGGCCACTTCCACATGAACGCCGTTTTCGCGTAGCATACGGATGTTTCGTAGAACCACGGTCCCGTCTCGGCCGCCACAAGACCGTAGGCGCTCTCCACTTAAACCTTTGAACCCTATGTTGATGGCGTCCAGCAAACCCAAGAGCGGGCGTAGAGATTCATTCGTGAAGTACGCGTTGGAGGCGCAGGTGACCAAAAGTCCCCTCTCTTTGGCGGCACGGGCTACTCGCAAAAATGTCTGATAGGAGGCCAAGGGGTCGTTGAGCAGAAAGGCCACACCTCGGCATCCATCAGATAGGGCTTTGTCAGCCACGGCCTCGGGCGTCAGACGCTGCAGAGCTGCACTGTCCGGATTCATCTCTCGGGCCGTGACCGTGGCGATGCAGCCCGGGCAGTCAAAGTTGCACCCCACGGTGCTGACTTGGAAAAAAGGAGCTCCGGGGTGAAAATGAAGCAAGGGCACTGTTTCCACCGAAATGGGGCAGGCCAGAAGATAGCGGTCAGGGAACCGTTCGACGATTTCATCATCTCGGTTGGTGTAACGACCGCACAGCCCCGTACCTTCCTGAGAAATCTGACAACCCCGCTCGCAGATGAAACAACGCATGGATAACTCCTTGTCTGTCGGACGGCCTAGATTTGGCCGGGTTTGCTTATTTCCACCCACACGCCATACTCATCTCGGCGCGTCTTCGCCGTGTTGAGGCCAGCTTCGGCCAGAGCCTGAGGTAACACCCCTGGAGCCTTCCAGGCGTTTCTCGGGTCGTCGACTCCTTGTTTGGACCAGTCGGGCCGCATGGCCTTCACTTCCTCCAGAGGCTGGTAACGACTGAAACCGCAGCCCACCAATGCTTTTCCTCCAGGAGCGAGGACTCGATTGATTTCCTTGAAGGCGGTTGGCAAGTCTGTCCAGAAAGGAATTGAGCCTCGGCTGAGGAGAAGGTCTACTGAGGCGTCTGGCAGAGGCATAGCGCACACGTCATTAAGCAAAAACTGGAAACGGTCGGAAGGCAGACCGTGTTGAGCCACGTTTTCCCTTGCCAATTCCAGAGCTTTTGAGTTGGTGTCCAAACCGATCATTTCCATTTGAGTGAGCTTGGCCAGCTCGATGATGAGCGCCGCACTACCAGTTCCCACATCCAGGCAAACCCCGCTCTGGAGATCGAACTCGTCGAAAATCTGCCGGGCCAGTAAGGGATACATAGCGGCGAATCGGTGGTTTTCGTCATAACGATAAAAGTCGAGGTCTTCGTCTGTAGGCTGGGTCATGAAAGCTCCTTTCCGAGGAGGTTGTGCGACACCGAGGTATCGCCATGGGGTGGAAGGGGCGAGCGGGGGCCGCCCGTAACAGCGGTTCGCCCTCGGGGCATGAGTCGTCTAGGAGCGCAGACCTGGAAGGAGTCGGCCACAGATAAGACCGCTATATCCGCATCATAAAGCCGAGCGAGATTTTTCTGAGTGACGACCTCCTGGGGTGAACCGTCGGCCATGACCCGACCTTGGCGCAACATTAGCACATGATCGCACACCCACAGGGCGTGGTCCGGCAGATGCGTGGTCATGAGGCAGGTCATACCTTCTCGGCAAAGTCCGAGGAGGATTTCCAGAAGTTTTGCCTGGTTGCCGTAGTCGAGGCCGGTTATAGGCTCGTCGAGAACCAGAGTTTGGGCTCCTTGAGCGAGTGCTCTGGCGAGAAGGGTAAGCTGACGCTGTCCGCCACTTAAGTCGGTGTAGGGTGTCGTTGCGAGGTTTCCCAAAGAGAATCGGTCCAACGCTTCCTTGGCTCGTCGGTGGTCCTGCTTGGAAGGACGTCCGAAAAATCCGGCTCGACTCACAGTTCCCATGAGCACAACATCCAAAACCGTGTACGCGAAGGCCGGATGATGATCCTGGGGCAAATAGGCTACTTGGCGGGCCAAGGCTTTTCGAGGATAGGAGCATACATTACGTCCAGCCAGACGCACCCGACCGCCGGCAGGTCGATTCAGACCAAGCATGAGTCGCAGGAGTGTGGTTTTACCGCAACCGTTAGGCCCGAGCAGGGACAGAAATGACCCTTGACGAACGGTAAAGGAAACCCTGTTTAATATCTGGGTCCCGCCGTAAGAGAAGTTGACTTCATTAATTTCATACAGAGCCATCTTAACGCCACCCCCGTCGGGCGTTTGCCAACACTACGGGAAAAAAAGGAATGCCAAGCAAGGCGGTCAGAATGCCTAAAGGGATTTCCACGCCAAGTGCGAGTCGAGCCAGGTCGTCCACAAGCAGCAGGTAGCCTCCTCCGAGAAGGGCGGTCACGGGTAAAAGCCGGCGGTTATCTGGTCCAACCAATGCCCGGGAAGCATGAGGAACAAGTAACCCCACCCACCCCACCAATCCGGCGATAGACACGGTTAGAGCGCAGAGAACCGTGGCCAGCATTATAAGCCCAAGCCGAACCCGGCCGGCTTCGAGTCCAAGCCCCCGGGCCTCATCATCGCCAAGGCTCAGGACGTCCAGGTGGCGACCAAACAGACAGAGTCCAACCAGGCCGCCGAGAAGAGGAATGCTCGCCGCGGCTATGGTCTGCCTATCCACTCGGGACAGACCGCCCATGAGCCAGTATGTAATGGCCGGAAGCTGGTCCGTGGGATCGGCAACGTATTTGACTGCGGACAGAAGAGCAGTAAAAAGCGAGGCGCTGATGACCCCGCCGAGCACGAGCAACAGCAAACGATCCCCCCGGAAGCAACGGGCGAACCCCAAACTGAGACAAACGGCCAGGATACCGCCTGCAAAGGCGTAGGCCTGCACGGTCAGCCATGAACTGGCCCAAAGCATGCCTAGAGCTGCGCCAAAGGCTGATCCCGCCAGGACTCCTAACAGTCCCGGCGATACCAGAGGATTAACGAACATGGCCTGGAAAGCCGCTCCGGAGACGGATAAGGCCGCTCCCACCAGCACCGCGGCCAGGAGCCGTGGAACCCGAATCTCCAAGAGTACTGTTTGGATAAGCCGAAATTGTGTCTCGGAAAGGCTCCCCGTCCCTGTCAGAGCTTGGCGTAGATAGAACCATTGTTCGCTAAGACTTATGGGATATTGTCCAAGGGTTAGCGAGATAACCGCCAGCGTTACCAGAAAAAAGGCTAAGATCGCTGGGACTCGTCCCTGGCTTCTGTTAGCCGCCATCACGAGCGAGCTTGACGCATGGGGAGGTTTCCTCCCCCTCGAGTGAGGATGGACTGGGCCTCGGCAGGACTGAGTTCTTTTTGTAAAAACAGCTTGAAGAACTCCTGAGTTTCTTTGATCATATCATAGTGGAAGACGTCAGGGTACAGGCTCTGGGCCAGCCATTTTAGGCACAGAATACGCATGAACGAAGGAGGTCGATCGAACCAACCAAAGGGCTTGTCGGGCAACAAGTAGACCCGGCCGGTTTGTACGGCAGGTATGTCTCTCCACAAAGGTGAGGACAAAATCATATCCCGACAGCCAGCATCCTGGACCACGATAGCCTGAGGAGCGTAGCCTAGCACTCTCTCCATGGTGACTCGATCCCTACCGTATCGCTTGGTCTGGGGGGTGGTGTGGACATTGACCCCTCCTGCCAAGTTCAGAAGGTAGGCGTGAAACGACTCTCGGCCGTCGGTGTATAGCCCGTCTCTCCCCTCGGCGTAATACACGGTCAGGCGTTTATCCTCTGGGATGGAGGTTAGGCCAACCCGAACATCGTCCAGAACCTTTTCTGCATAGGCAGCCAGGGTCTCGCCTCGCTTTTTTTGTCCCAATACATCGCCCAAAAAGCGCAGCGCACCTGGGTAGTCTTCGATATTTCTACTGTTGACGTGGATAACGGGGGCGTTAAGGCTTTGGAAAAACGACTCGGCGGCGGCATAGGGTTGAGCCATTGTACCGCTGACAACCAGGTCCGGGTTGGCCTTGACCACGGCTTCTTTATTCGGCGTCTTGGCCTGGCCGAAGAAACCACCAAGAACCGGCAACCCGCGGGTGCAAGGGACAAGTAAAGGCAGAACGGCCTTGTTGGGCTGGTAGTTCCAACCATTCAGGAGGCATGGGGCCACAGCGTAGACGAGCAAGGTGTCCGGCGGGGAAAGGGCGTAGATTCGTTGTGGGGTCTCCGGGATTTCCACTGTTTTTCCGAGCTGATCTGTAACGACTCTTGTCTGAGCCAAGGCCTGTTTCCCAACGAGGCAGAAGCAAAAAAAGACGATCAGTGCCAAACACATTCCACACTGGCGAGGTCTGGTTTGGTCTATGATGTTCCTGAAGACGAGGAAGTGATTTGTACAGTACATTTTGATCCTTACGGCTTATTTTATTGATGATCCGGGGCGCGTTCAGACTCTTCTCGTCCGTAGATGCTGAGGGAACCACCGTCGCAGAGTCTGCCTTTCGCGTCGCTTCGCATGAGAGTTTTTCCCGGATAAGATTTTACTATAAAAAATATGTTTTTCAAGAAAAATTAAACAATCACTTATACTTATATTTTCGTGACAACTGTTTTCTTGCCTAAAAAAATGTCACTTCTTGTTTTCATACTTTTGATAAACAGCTCTATCCATCACGGAGTATATCGGCGCTGTTACCTTCGCTCCGAGTATGGTTAACACGTATGGGCATGGCACGTGTCTGGCTCTAAATTTCAAATTCGCCATTCTTTTTGTCCAGGCCAAGTAGCCGGTTGTGAAAAACTCAAGGCTCAGTCGGGCTAATTCAAATTTTAACTCCAGTATGCCATAGTAACTCCTCGTAAGGAGATTCATATGGGACGGTATCCAAAAGGCAAGGAGCTTCTTGAGCAAGCAAGATGCGCTTTAAGCAAAGCGAAGACTGTCGACGAATTCCGACAGCTCCAAGCCGTTGTTTTTTCCATTGGAAATGGGGATTTCTCTTGAGCAAACGGCTCTTTTGATAGGTCGCTCTCTACGATGAACTTCCCAGGCCAGGACTGAATTCATCCAGGCTGGTGCGTGTACGGTCAATCAAAAGCTTGGAACAGGTGGAAGAAGGCTTCAAAACCTGACACCTGAAGCAGAGAAAGATCTTCTTGAGCCGTTTCTTCAGAAAGCTAAAGAAGGAGGAATCCTTGTCGTGAACGAGGTCTATCAAGCTCTCGAAAAAAGGCTTGGACGGAAGGTTCCTCTCTCCTCAGCCTATAACCTTGATCCTGCTACAGAGTTGTGAACACGACGTTAACCACTCTTTTCAAAGCCCAGGATTCGTACAAGCAATAAACATAGTACAATTAAGATGCACCAGAGTGATGTAATTATAAATACAGTAAGCATCAAATACCGGCGCCCCATCGGTGAACCGGGATTCCGCGATATTCCTCTAGAATTCCGACAAGAATGTTCACTGGCCACCCATAAAAACCAATAAAATCAACACTCCTTAAACATTCACCAAGAATGGCATTCAAGAGGCCGTAGATTCAATTCTCTCCAGCCCACCAGAAAAACATTCAAGGTCTGGAAGTTCGACTTTCAGGCCTTTTCTTTTGGACTGCTCTCAGGTTCTGCCCCCGTCTTTGAGGGAAAACCGAACTTGGAGAGCCTGTCTTTGATGGAGAACCAACCAACCCCATTGACGGCCTCATGGCTATAGATATATAGATAATAAATCTACCAGACAGAGCGAGCGCACGCCCCTTCTAACCGAAAAAACAAAAAAGTGATATATACTTAGACCAGGAGGAATAGTGCTCGGATTTTGATCGGCAGGATAGAACACAAAGTGGATTTTCGAATGTGTCTCAGTTCTTCGAATCCACTGTTTTTTCTTACTTCAGCTTACCGAGAGCGTTATGCGCGCATTTATCAGCTACAATAGTATTGATCAAAAAGTTGCAGATAAACTGAACAAAGCCCTTATGAAGGTACTGCCGGGCTTTGCTTCGTATTTTGCCCCGCGCAGTAATATTGGCGGCGCTTACTGGTTGCCGCAACTCGGCGAGGAGATCGAGCGCGCGGATATCGTGCTGCTTTTACTCGGCAGCCACGTCGGGACGTGGCAGGAGCTAGAGTATTACGAAGCCCTACGCCTAAACCGCACCAACGAGAAACCACACATTATCCCTATTCTCCTTGGCGAAGAGAGTCCGGGCTTGCAGTTTTTACACCAACTTCACCGCCTTCGTTTTGACGACAATCATTTTGATCGTGTAATCGACCAGATCAGCGCAGTCGTTCAGAACGCTGATGTAGGAGCAGCGAGGCAGCCTCTTTGGCGCGAGATCAATCCCTACTGTGGGCTGCAGGCCATGGGCTCGGCAGATGCAGCCCATTTCTTCGGTCGTGAGGACCTAACAGACCAGATCATCGCCCAGCTTCATTCTCACCGGAATAAAGTGTTGACCCTCGTAGGTAACTCCGGTGTGGGGAAATCATCCATCGTCAATGCCGGGGTTTTGGCCGCCCTACGCAGTCAACTCCGGCCTGTGGATATGAATCTTCCCTGGCCCAAAGGGCTACTAGATAGTGTGGCGTGGCTACCCGTGGTGATCCGACCTGGGGAGCGCCCCTTGTTGGCGCTGGCGCGCGGGTTTAACCAGACCTGGATCAGTGATGACTCAGCTCGGGTTGAGGCCCAGGCATTGCAGTGGGAGAATAATTTCAAAAACGGTGCCGACCTCAGCGGGCTTATCCAAGTAGCGCAAGACTGTATCGCTGAGCGCACCAAAGCCGCGCCGCCAGCGCGATTTCTCTTGTATATAGACCAGGGGGAAGAACTCTACTCCCGCTCCGGGACGAACGAGGCTAAGCGATTCTCAGAGCTGGTGGCCGCTGCGGTGGGCATGCCTGAGTTCTCCGTCCTGACCAGTCTACGTTCGGACTTTTACGGTCACCTCCAGGATGATCAGGCACTGTTTGATGTGACGGAACGCATTGATGTGCCGTCATTGACCCGCGAACAGCTCGAAAAGGTGATTCATAAGCCTGCCGATATGTTGGGGGCGCGCTTTGAATCTGCTGAAATCGTGTCGATGATTGCTGAGGCAACCGCGAAAGAGAGCGGCGCTCTGCCGCTGCTTTCGTATATGATGACCGAGACCTGGGAGACCATGCGCCGTGACGAGACGTCGGATGGCGTGATGCGCTTCGCTGCCGGTTTTGATATGGGCAAGTCTCTTGCACTCCGGGCAGAACGATTCCTGGAACAACATGCTAAAGATGAGAGGGAACTGCAACGGTTGTTTACACTGCGCCTCACCCATGTGCCGAAACAAGGTGATGTGGTTCGCCGTCAGGCAACGAAAACGGAGTGTACTCCTAAAGAATGGGGGCTTTCTCAAGAATTAACGGGAAAAGATTGGCGGTTGCTGGTCACCTCCGAACAAGCCGGTGGGCCATCCGTTGAGGTGGGCCACGAAGCGTTGTTACGCGCTTGGCCTCGATTGACTCGCTGGCTGGATCAGGAACGAGAATTCCTCATCTGGAAAGGTCAACTAGAGGCGGCCCGTCTGGAATGGGAGTCCGCCCCGCAGGAGAAAAAGGACACCGCGGTGCTCATGGGCCTACCGCTCGAAACGGCCTGTTTTTGGATGCGGGCAAGGGAAGCATCATTAGCAGGGCCTGACGTGATGTTCATACAACAAAGCATGAAGCTTGATGCGGCGCGAACGGCCTCTGCAGCAAAGCTGCGCCGGTGGATGATGGCGTTAGTCGCAGCTGTCGTCGTCGTCTTGTTAATATTGTGGGGGAAAACCTCTCAAATGAACGCTTCACTGGAGACGCAACTGTTCGCGACACGCATTGAGCAGGGGCGGTATCGGGCAGCCACGGCTAAAGCCCTCTACGAGCAAGGCCTGTTCACCGAAGCGTTGACTGTGGCAATGTCGATATTTCCGAGGGATATGCGTAGCCAGTGGCCCCGCATAGAGCAGGAGGCGTCAGTATACCACATTATTCGTGCAGCCATAGGCCGAGTCAACCTTGTGTGCGTGCTGCGTGGCCATGGAGATGGAGTGAGCAGCGAGGCGTATTCACCGGACGGGACGCGCATCGTCACCGCCTCGCATGATGGCACCGCCCGGATCTGGGACGCAACCACGGGCAAAGAATTGGCCGTGCTGCGCGGAGATGGGGACCCAGTGAATAGCGCGGCGTATTCACCAGACGGGACGCGCATCGTCACCGCCTCGCATGATGGCACCGCCCGGATCTGGGACGCAACCACGGGCAAAGAATTGGCCGTGCTGCGCGGATATGGGGACCCAGTGAATAGCGCGGCGTATTCACCAGACGGGACGCGCATCGTCACCGCCTCGGATGATGATACCGTCCGGGTATGGGACGCGGACACGGGCAAACAGCTGGCCGTGCTACGCGGCCATGATTTTAGCGTGACCAGCGCTGAATATTCCCCGGACGGGACGCGTATCGTCACTGCTTCCTGGGATAATACAGCCCGGATCTGGGATGCTGCCACGGGCAAACAGTTGGCCGTGCTGAGCGGCCATGGTGATTCTGTGGTAAACGCTACGTTTTCACCAGACGGGACGCGCATCGTCACCGCTTCCAGGGATAATTTAGCCAGGGTCTGGGATGCAGCCACGGGCAAACAGTTGGCCGTGCTGCG
This sequence comes from Desulfovibrio inopinatus DSM 10711, assembly GCF_000429305.1. NCBI lineage: Bacteria > Pseudomonadati > Thermodesulfobacteriota > Desulfovibrionia > Desulfovibrionales > Desulfovibrionaceae > Desulfovibrio > Desulfovibrio inopinatus. The sequence continues at coordinate 384,666 of NZ_AUBP01000001.1, read as the reverse complement.
CGGACATGATTCTTGGGTGGATAGCGCTGCGTTTTCACCGGACGGGACGCGCATCGTCACAGCCTCGCCTGACGATACTGCCCGGGTATGGGATGCAGCCACGGGCAAACAGCTGGCCGTGCTGAGCGGCCATGACAATGGGGTGACCAGCGCTGAATATTCCCCGGACGGAACGCGTATCGTCACTGCTTCCTGGGATAATACAGCCCGGATCTGGGACCCGGCCATGGCCCAAGGACGAGCTGTCCTGCACGGACATGATTCTACTGAGACCAACGTTGCGTATTCCCCAGACGGACCGCGCATCGTCACCGCCTCGGATGATGACACCGCCCAGGTCTGGGATCCGGCCATGGCCGAAAGGCTGGGGGTGCGGCTCGAACATGGTATTATTACGACCTGTGCGGCGTTTTCACCGGACAGTACACGCATCGTCACCGCTTCCGTGGATCATACCGCCCGAATCTGGGACGCAGCCATGGGCAAAGAGCTGATCGTGTTGCACGGCCATGACTTATCGTTCACAAACACAGCGTTTTCACCAGACGGGACGCGCATCGTCACCGCTTCCTGGGATAATTTAGCCAGGGTCTGGGATGCTGCCACGGGCAAAGAACTGTCCGTGCTGCGCGGCCATGATTCTAGGGTGAACAGCGCTGAATATTCCCCGGACGGGACGCGCATCGTCACCGCCTCGGATGATGACACCGCCCGGATTTGGGACGCGGTCACGGATAAAGAATTGGCTGTGCTGCGCGGCCATGACAATGGGGTGGAGAGTGCGGCGTATTCCCCGGACGGTACACGCATCGTCACTGCCTCGGATGATGGCACCGCCCGAATCTGGGACGCGGCCACGGGCAAACAACTAGCCGTGCTGCGCGGCCATGATTCTAGGGTGTATAGCGCTGCGTTTTCACCGGACGGGACGCGCATCGTCACCGCCTCGGATGATGACACCGCCCGGATTTGGGACGCGGTCACGGATAAAGAATTGGCTGTGCTGCGCGGCCATGACGAGGAGGTGATGAGTGCGGCGTATTCCCCGGACGGTACACGCATCGTCACTGCCTCGGGAGATTGCACCGCCCGAATCTGGGACGCGGCCACGGGCAAACAACAGGTCATGCTCCACGGACATACTGATGGTTTAAGCACAGCGGCGTTTTCGCCGGACGGAACGCGTATCGTCACCGCCGCTGTGGACGACATCGTCCGGGTATGGGAGAGCCTCCCGTTGGAAGCACTCCTGGATTCGTCCCGACGTCTGCTGGACCGCATAAAACCCCTCAACCATGCGCAAGAGTGCAAGTACTTCCTGCGTGTTGACGGATGCGAAGAACACTGAGCCCTGCAGAACCTTCAACAGAGTGCCGCAGCATAAGGAACACGCCATGTGTGAAGACAAACATGACCGGCTCGCCCTGTACACGCTCTATCTCGAGACCGCCGAGAAGATCAGCGACAGGCGCTATCGAACTAATGGCTGGATGCTCAGCGTCAATACGGCCATTATTGGTTTCTATGGTTACCTCAAAAAAGGAAGTGTGATTGGGCCAGACGACGCCATGATTTGGATGTTGGCCATTCCAGTGACCGGCGTGTTTGTCTGTTTGACCTGGCTCGCCTTGCTGTCCTCCTTTCAGAAGCTCAACAAGGCGAAATTTATACTGCTGCATGAAATTGAAGCCAATCTGGCTCTCCCTCTTTTTAAACGCGAGCAGGAAATCTATAACGCATTAGGTCGACGTCCCTTTTCGGGCGTCGAGGGAAGAGTTCCCTGGGGATTCATTGGGCTATATGCAATCCTAATACTTGCTGCTCTATTTTAACTTCGTGCACAGTGACCCTGCTACAGAGCTGTGGACACGAAGCAAAACCACGATTCTGACAATCAAACAAGAGACGTAGATGAATCACTCTATAGCAGGCTTACCTCGTCACCCAACTCCATCAGCAATCATTCCCCAACTTCCAAAATATCAACTAACCGAGACAATCCCAAAGTCAGTTCGCGTTTTGTGTTGGTTGCCGTCAGGCAAATTCGAACGGCTGGAGGTATCTTTGGGCTTCCCACGGCGAACTGTTCGGCGCAGTTGATATTCACCCCACGCTGTCGAGCCTGCGCCTCAAAGGCGTATCCTGACCATGGTTGAGGGAGTTGGTACCAGACGTAAAAACCTTTGCCGAACACGGTGTTCGCGGAAAACGGAAGCATGGAACGGGCTATGCGATTTCGACGCATTGCTTCCGAAATTTTGGCTTGAATGACTCGTTCAACCACCCCTTCGACGAGGGCATTGCAAATAATGGCCGTATTCAACGCTGGGGCCATCCAAATGGTATTGTATACCGCTGCCGCTAACCGCTCGCGCAGGGGGGCGGACGCGACAACGAATGCGACTCGCAAACCGGCATGGAGAATCTTGGAAAAGCTCCCGATAAAGACGCTCTGGCCCGGCACAAACGACGACATAGCCGGTTGCGCTTCGTTCGCCAGGAAATAGTAGGGATCGTCCTCTATCAGAAGCAAACCATGTTCTTCAATAATGTTGAGCAACTCATGGCGACGACTGGCGCACATGGTCGTTCCTGTGGGATTGTGGAACGCAGGCATGAGGTAAATGCCTTTTATCACCCGACTTGTGCAGGCGGCCCGCAACCTGGTGGGTATCATGCCTTCTTTATCCATTTCGATAGGCGCTAACCGAATATTCATCATGGCCGCCAGATTCTTCATACCGGAATACGTGAGACAATCGACAGCAATGATATCGCCGGGCGTACAACACGCCATCAGCGTGCACGTCAACGCATGTTGCGCGCCTGCCGTGACGACCACCCGATCAATGCCGACATCAAACCCAAACAATTTGGCCCACTCGGCACCGATCTCACGATGTTCCGGGAGCCCGACCGGTTCGCTGTAACATCGGAACGTGGATAACTCTTGTTTCGCGGCCAGCTTGGCGAATCCGTCCTCCAATGACGGCTCCAAATGGTTAAGCGAAAACACGATGCCCATCTCTATAGCACCCGTCGCAAACAGCGTGGACTTGGGTTTTTCAAGGGTTTTGGCAACGCCCGACGGAACAAACGTCCCCCGCCCGACGGTTCCCTTAACCAGCCCCCGGCGCTCTGCCTCCCGATATGCTCTCGAAATGGTCGTCAGATTGACAGAAAGCGCGTCCGCCAGCTCTCGTTGCGGCGGTAACTGGGCTCCCGGCAAGACTTTGCCTTCACGGATGTCCGCTTCAAGGGCATCGACAATAGCAATGTATTTGGAACTCGTTGAACTGAGTTGCGATGGACGCCACATTGCGACCTCGGAGAAATATTGTTTGTCAAACAATAAACCGTTTGAATTACAACAATAGCGACAGTAAATGCGAGAAGATCTATCACTTTCAAAACACTGTCAATCCAGTGTCCCCATGGAGCACACCATGTCATATTCACCGTCTCTGAGTTCCGGGTTCACCCAAGGAAAAAACCGCAGTCGGTTTCTGTCTCCGCAATCCGGCATGTGCTCATTATGCACAGCGGATTGCGATAGCGTCTGTGAGCTGGCGCAAGCCGCAGTTCTGGGATCGCAAACCGTCTATCCGACAACAACGGGGAACAACCAAATCGCATCGGAAAAGGATTATCCCATTGATTTTTCACATTTCAACATCAATGGCCGCGTGTTCGGCGCACAGGGCGTGGACAATCCCGAAGACGCTACCATCTACAACGTGAACCTTGAATGTACCTATGGCGCGCACAATCCCGTGACGATGGCCTTGCCCATCATCTTGCCAGCGCTTATCAAGCTGAACTGGCAGGACTATTTTTCTGGAGCGGCCATGGCGGGAGTGACCTGTGTTATCGGCGAACATGCAAGAAACAACGACCCGAATTGTATCATTGAAAGCGGCGTTACGACCGCCTGCCCGCTTTACAAACAGGCCCTCGATTGTTTTCGTCGATACGACCGTGGCTATGCACAAATTGTCGTCCAGTGCAATCTCGAAGATATCCGATCGGGAATACCACAGTTAGTTCTCCAAAAATATGGCGCCGAAGCCATAGAAATTAAATTCGGTCAGGCGGCCAAAGGTACCCAGCCAGTGATACGCATCAAGGATCTGGAAACAGCGCTCAAACAGCAAAAAATGGGCAACATCGTCCATCCCGACCCAAGCAAGCCGGAAATCCAGGAAGCGTACCGCAATGGCGTGTGTCCGAACTTTGCTTCCTACAGCAGACTCCCCATGTGGACGGAGGAGTCCCTCGCCGAATACATAACGTCTTTGCGGGAATGGGGAGCGAAAAATATCTACTTCAAAATGGCTGGCTATGATCTGGCCGATATAGAACGCGTTCTGCGCATAGCCTGTGACAACCAGGTGGATATGATTACATTTGATGGGGCCGGTGGCGGCTCCGGATACAGCCCATCAAAAATGATGAATGAATGGTCGTTACCGACCATTTGTCTTGAAGATGCCGTTGTACGCATGTGCAAACGGTTGAAAGCAGAAAACGCAACACTCCCAGCCATCGTCATGACGGGTGGGTTTGCCAGTGAAGATCACGTATTCAAAGGGTTGGCCTATGGCGACGGTCACGTTCTCGGCATCGGATTGTGCCGCGCTGCCATGGCGGCTGCCATGACCGGGAAGAATATCGGGGAGGCCATTCAACGCGGCGACATTCCCAAACAATATGCGAAACTCGGCTCCACGGTCGAAGAATTATTCGCCGACCTGCCCGACTTGCGCGCCCTGTACGGCGTCGAGGCGAACTCGTTTTCCACCGGGACCATCGGCGTATTTTCCTATCTCAACAAAATCGCCTTCGGTCTCCGGCACTTTGGGGCACTCAACAGAAAATTCGATGTGGGTTTATGGGACAAAAGCGATCTCATTCCGCTTACCCACGACGCGAGAGCACTGCTGAACAACAGCTGGTTCATGCATCCCGTCGAATAGAGCGATATCGGCTTTATTCTTCAACTTTTGCGCCCAAAAAGAAAAAACGACGCTGTTTTATTGAGATTCCTCGCTTCGGTTATGATGAAGGCAAAATACAGGGGACGCTCAAGTCCCCTTGTGATACTGCCCCATTGTCCCTATGACGTTGATATAAATGGTTGAACAATAAAATATACTCCAAGAAGTCCGATCATTACACCTGCTACCCGTCGAAAGAGTATCTCGCCACGCTGCCATGCAGAATTAGCGAGGAGTTTCTTGATCAGAGCGGTTGAGCCGCCTGCTACGGCGATAGGAATGCAATGTCCGATGCCGAAAAGCACGATGAAGATGACGCCGGTGGCAATCTTTTCCTGAACGGTGATGATGGCGAGGATGGGAGCGATGAAGCCAAACGTGCACGCCCCGGACAGGACTCCGTAGGCAAGTCCGAGGATAAATGCTCCCAGAATCCCTTGCACCTTCAGCTTGGCCATCCACCCGCCAGACATCGAGCATTTGACGACACCCAACATGTCCAAGCCGACCCAAAGGAGTACGAGGCCTACCACAAGGGTCCAATACGGACCGACGTCACCGAGCATTCGTCCAAGCAGAGAGCAAACAATCCCAATGGTCGCGATGGTGAGAAACAGTCCGGTTGTGAAGAGAATTGCGTAAACCGTTGCTTGACGTCCCTCAATTATCTTGTGCTGCCCCGCGACATACCCGACGATAAGCGGAATGGATGCCAGATGGCAGGGGCTGAAGAGTACGCTGACCACCCCCCAAAGGAAGCATCCCAACGCACCGAGCAGCACCCCGCCTGTCATCCATTGATTGATGAGGATAAATATCTGATCCATACGAAACTATTTGACGCCAAGTTCGGTCAGCTTCGCAACGATCCTTTCTTTATCCAGAAAGCCAACGTGCCGATATTGCTCTTTACCGTGTGCATCGTAGAATATCTGCGTCGGTATTGCACGAATGCCATACTTGGCCCCTTCCTCCCGATGCTCCCACACGTCAATAAATGCGATTACGGCTCTTCCTTCATATTCTTTTGATAACGCTTCAATAATCGGCGTCATCATCTTGCACGGAATACAAGAATGAGCACCGATGTCCACCATGGTGACCATGCCTTCTCTCGGCAACTGTTGTGGCTTGCCGGAAATCAAATCAGAGGCCGAAACCGATGCATCCTGTGCTTTTGCTTCACGAGGAAGCGTCGTCATGGCTATGCTCACAAAAAGAAGGCAGCAGACGAGAATCGTTATTTTTTTAGCCACGGATTTTATCCTGTGATGTGTTTAGTCGCTTCTTCAATAACAATATTGATATGTTCCTGAGATACCGGGGATTCCCCTTTCTTTAAACCGAGCGTATGAAGTTCGACTTGCTCGAAACCCGAAAATCCGGCTTCTTCCAATGTTTTGCTCGCACAGCCCAAGGGGCAACCATCAATGGCAATGAGCAAATCTGCAGCCTCGGCGCTTTTTAGCATGCCCGAAATTCGACCACCGATCCCGGCCAAACAGAACATCTTTACCTTTCCCTGGCGAGACAATTCACGAGCTGCCCGGTCTGACACTTCACCAACATCGGCGGCACCGGAGCAAGAAACCACATACTTTGGGGCGGTGCCACAGGAACAACTGCAATTGGACATGAGAGGATCTCCTTATAGAGAAGTTATTTCAACCACTTGAGAACGTCTTTTTTGCTCGGAGCCTTACCGACAACTTTGACTTCACCGTCTATGGCAACCGCCGGCGTGGAGAAAACTCCAAATGACGCGATTTCCTGGAAATCAGATACTTTGATAACTTCAGCCTCGATACCGGCTTCGGCAACCGCTTCTTTCACATTCTTTTCCGCTTCCGCGCATTTGGGGCAGCCAGGGCCCATTACTTGAATCTTCATTACTCTTCTCCTTAGATGTTAGATCACAGCGTTGAACAAATAGCCGACAAACAAAATGCCGCATCCGACAACACCGATGAATATCGCGATCAAGCGAGGCTTGAGCACTTTTCGAAGGATGACCATTTCCGGAAATGACAACGCGATGACGCTCATCATGAAGGCCAGGACCGTACCGAGCGCCGCGCCCTTGCCGAGCAAAGCTTCCACAATGGGAATGATGCCTGCCGCATTGGTGTACATGGGGATACCGATCACGACAGAAAGGGGTACCGACCACCAGGAGGAATCGCCCATGATGCCTGCCAGATAGCCTTCGGGCACATACCCGTGAATTCCCGCGCCAACAGCAATGCCAATCACGACGTACTTCCAGACACGCCCCACGATGTCTTTGACGGAATCAAGCGCATATTCAAACCGCTGCTGCCAAGTCATCTTTTGGTCGCTTAATCCGCTTTCGCCAGCACGGATTGCCATGACCCAATCTTCGACATAATTTTCCAACTTCATACGCCCCATGGTCCAACCCGCGACAATGGCGACACAAATCCCCGTCACGAAATATAAGGCGGCAATTTTCCAGCCGAGCAAGCCATACAAAAGTACAAGAGCGATTTCGTTGACCATCGGGGCAGATATGAGAAAGGAGAATGTCACGCCGAGCGGGACTCCAGCTGTCATGAATCCGATAAACAGGGGAACCGCTGAGCAGGAACAAAAAGGCGTAACAACTCCAAGCAGCGCGGCGAGGACATTCCCAACCGATTCTTTCTTTCCAGCAAGAACTCGTCGCGTCCAGTCAACAGTCACAAACGAACGAAGGATGCCGACAAAAAAAACCACGATCAGCAGAAGCATGAGCACCTTCGGGGTGTCGTACACGAAGAATTGTACGGCTGAACCGAGATGACTTTCCGCCGACAACCCGAGAAGCGCATAGCTGAACCATTCGGAAAAAGGGAGGAGCTGGCTGTATATTGCGTACCAGATCCCAACACAAACAAGACCAAGCACGATCATTTTGGGAGTTCCTGACTTTGCCTTTTTCCCTGAAACATGTGCCTCTGTTTGGCATGCACACGTCGCGGAGTTTGTTTCGTTATTCATCACAACCACCTCACTTGGCGACTTCGCCAAGTATTGGATAAAAATTTTTTATGGTTTGTTCGCAGTGACAACAGATTCCATGCAGTTGAAAAAATTCAAAACACAGGGCACTCTAAGGCGATAATACGCTTGTTTTCCACGTTTTTCGTCCTCAACAATGCCTGCCTCTTTCAGGATTTTGAGATGCTTGGACACCGTCGACATATCATGACCAACAAGAGCGGTCAGCTCGCACACGCACTGTTCCCCATGCGACAAAGCATCGACCATCATGAGCCTCGACGGGTGTGCCATGGCTTTCATGATCTTGGCTCGGGCTTCATAATGGTTGAGTGGTTTCAGCATGCTTTTTGCTCCATGTTCGTCACATCGTTCATTTGGCAAATAAGCCAAGCGTTCTGCATTGTCAAGCTTGCTGCAACAGGAAGATACAATTTTCTGTCGTTCAATACCGTTATGAAAGTACTATTAAGCGTCAAATTCCGATAATCATCGATGAACCTAAACTTTCTTTGATCCCCAAAGACTTTAGACAGAATTATTCATACCAACAAAAACACAATAAACTCAAACAGTTAACACAACACACTCTCATATTATTCATAAGCCATCGCCTCCAAAGTTCTACCATAAATTTCAACGGCTACCTCTTATTTGTTGATTCAACCAACAATCCGCCACTGCCCATACTGATTTGATCTTCCACCTTCCGTTCCTACTGACAAAATATTGCCCCCAAAAGAATCTGGAACACTTGTAGAATTTTAAAGAGGTCTTGGTCTGGATTTCGGTTCGATTTTCTGGTGTTATCTGGCCAAATTCGTTTGATTGAGTGTCCTTATAAAATTTTCTTTCTTAGTTCCGTGGCGAGGCAACCTTGAACCGAATACAGCGTAAAGCTCACAAGATTACCCTTGAAGGAAAGAGCTCTCAAAATTCTCGAAGAGAGAGGGTTATTCAAAAAACATGACACCGACATAGGAAAAACGACTAGATATATGATTATCCGATCCCCCAAAAACACACTCTCGGTGCCTCCATTCGGAGCGGTTAATGACAACGTTGATTGCATCAACGCCCACCACCCTTAGCCGAGAGCCGCACAGGAGACTGATAAATGAATATGGGTAAAAAGCTCAGTAATCCTTTTTCTACGGGAGGTGGTGGCGTTCATTTTGAAGCACATGTGCAAGCGTCCTTTGTCATTTTGATGCTCACCGGCGGATACGCTCCATGTCTTCCTTGCTGGCCTATTGCGGAAATAAAACTTCAAGGCAAGATCGACGGATTTGATACTGACGACCTCGTTGTTGTTGTAGAAAATCCAAATAGCAAGGAACGCCGAAAACTTCTCGGTCAAGTTAAGCACTCTATTGCCATAACACAGGGAAGCCCTCTGTTTGGGGAAGTGGTGCAAGCCGCCTGGAATGATTTCAATAATTCCAGAGTCTTCACAAAGGGGAAAGATATTATTGCGCTAATCACAGGCCCACTTAGCGCGACCGATGCAAAGAATATAAAATGGCTGCTGAACCAGACGAGACACTCCAAAGACGTTAATGAATTCTTCAGAAACGTACAGCAGACGAATTTCAGCCCCCCTAGAAGCGCCGAGAAACTCAAGGTTATTCAACATCACCTGAAAACAGCAAACGGTGACAACGATGTTTCAAAAGACGAGCTCTATGACTTCCTGCACCACTTCCATTTACTCGGCTACGATCTTGGTAACGAGGTCGGTGTTGTCCTATCTCTGTTGCATTCCCACATTTCCCAATTTCAACAGCAGTATCCGCAGTGGGTCTGGTCAAGGGTTGTCGATATCGTACAAGCATGGAATCAGGATGCCGGCACCATCACGGTCGAGAAACTGCCGGACGACCTTTTAGAAGTTTTTAAGCAAAAAACCGTAGAGGAGATGCCCGAGGAGCTAAAAGCACTACAAAAGAAGCCTAAAACCGATTGGGCCCAACACCCTGACGCTACCTATCTAGCGCTGGCTGTTCTTATTGGTGCTTGGCAAGAGAAGAGTCAATGCGACATTGAGGCTATATCCCAGTTGCTCGGCATCAGTTATGACGAGTGGCTAAGGAAAGCACGAGAAATATTGCATTATTCTGACAGCCCACTGTCTCTAAAAAATGGTATATGGAAAGTTGCCAATCGGACCGAACTTTGGAACCTGCTAGGATCACGCATCCTTGACCAGAACCTCGATACGTTTAGGTCGCTGGCTGTCTCCATACTGAAAGAGCCAGACCCCGCTTTTGAACTACCAATCGAAGAGCGATATGCGGCCAGCGTTTATGGAAAAGTGCTGAAGTGTTCGCACCTATTGCGAAATGGTATCGCCGAGGGCTTGGCCATTCTGGGCACCCAGCCCGACGCATGCAGTAACTGCTCGCAAGAGAAAGCTGAAGTAACCTGCACATTAATGATACGCGAACTTCTGATTGATACTGGTTGGATTATTTGGGCCAGCCTGAACGGTTTACTCCCCACTCTGGCCGAAGCCGCTCCCCGTGAATTTCTCACTGCGGTCGAAAAGGCGTTGCGTCTGAGGCCCAGTCCATTTGATGAACTTTTTTCCCAGGAATGCAACGGCATCACGGGGAAAAGTTATTTAACCGGCCTGCTCTGGGCTTTGGAAGGTCTGGCCTGGAATGAACAATACCTCGTTCGTGTTTGCGTAGTACTTGGTGAACTTGCCAGCCATGCCCCCGGTGGCCTGGGGGACAATCGTCCATCCAATTCGCTTGTAACCATTTTGTTGCCTTGGCTGCCGCAAACGCTGGCATCCGTTGACAAGCGTAAGGTGGCGGTGCGGACAATTCTTGATGAATGCCCAGATATAGCCTGGAATCTGCTCATCCAGCTCCTACCCAACCATCAGAAGACCTCTTCCGGATCGTACAAACCGAGATGGCGCAATAGAATCCCCGACAACCGGGAAGAACGCGCTACACATCATGAATACTGGGAGCAGATAACTTTTTACGCAGAACTTGTAGTAGGTGCCGCAGGCCAAAATACAACTCGACTTTCTGCATTAATTGACCATTTTGACAACCTCCCTGAACCCGCTTTTAATCAACTCCTCCAAGCTTTGGCCTCCCAGCCCATTTCAGAACTTCCTGAAAAACAAAGACTTCCTATTTGGGAACATCTCACAAAATTCACAAAGCAACACCGCAGGTATCCGAATGCGAAATGGACGCTACCCGACGAACAGATTACTTGCATTGAACAAGTTGCCAAACAACTCGCCCCTACAAACCCGTTTAATTTATATCAGCACCTCTTTACTGAACGTGATTTTGATCTCTACGACAAAAGCGGCGATCAGGAGGAGCAGCAAGAGAAACTCGACGCGCGACGAGAAACAGCCTTATCGGAAGTCTTTCAACAAGATGGTGTCGAGGGTGTGATTCAATTTGCAGAATTAGTATCTTCCCCCCAAAAGGTTGGGTTTGCGCTCGGAGTTATTACCGATGATGCGTTGGAACAGTCCCTTTTTCCGCATTTTCTGAATTCAACGGACAACAAGCATAAGGCATTAGTGAGCGGTTTTATCTGGCGGCGCTACCAGCTCAAAGGTTGGGATTGGTGCGACGCTATTGACAAATCCGATTGGACGCCAGAGCAAGTAGGACACTTTCTGACTTGTACGCCATTTACCAAGGAAACATGGGATCGAGCTTCTGAATGGCTTCAGAAAAACGAGAGGGAGTATTGGACTCGCACCGGTGGCAATGCCTACCAAGCTAACGACGCTCTTACCATTGCTATCGACAAACTCATTGAATACGGCAGACCGTATGCAGCAATCAACTGTCTGAGCAGGATGCGCCACAGTAAACTGCCAATCGATACGAATCAATGTGTTCGAGCCTTGCGCGCAGCTCTTTCTTCCAATGAGCCCAAATACGCCATTGACGAATACAATCTCGTCGAACTGATAAAATTTCTTCAGGCGGAACCTTCGGTCAACAAGGATGATCTCTTTAGCGTGGAGTGGGCATATCTTCCCTTGCTAGACCGCGATAGAGACGCCGCTCCTCAACTCCTTGAGAGCAGGCTGGCCGATGTCCCCGAGTTCTTTTCTGAGGTAATCCGATTGATTTACCGATCCAAGGAAAACGACCAGACACCGAAGGCAGCTACGAAAGAATCAATGGCTATCGCAACAAATGCATGGAATCTACTCCATAACTGGAAAACTCCGCCCGGGACACAGGAGAATGGAACGTATAGTGGAGAACGTTTCACCAAATGGCTCCAAAAAGTAAAGACCATCTGTGTAGAATCCGGTCACCTGGAAGTTGCACTCATCAGTATTGGCGAAGTATTGATTCACACCCCAAAAGATCCAGACGGATTATGGATACACCGCGCTGTCGCTACGGCACTAAATGATCGTGAAGCTGATGACATGCGCAATGGCTTCAGTATGGGGATATACAATTCACGGGGGGTTCATGGGGTTGACCCAACAGGAAGGCCGGAGAGAATGTTGGCTCAACAGTTCCGAAGTAAAGCAGAAGAAATTGAAAACGCTGGACTTCATCGATTTGCCAATACGTTGAGAGGGTTAGCGAACGGCTATGACCGAGAAGCTGAACGAGTTATTGCTGAACACAAACGGGAAGAGGAATGATATAACTTGATAAACCTGCCAAGTGACCACCTAATTGTTCAAGCTCACATGGGTTTATTATAGCGGCAATGGCAACTGGCATAGTGACGAATATTTAAATTTTACAAGCAAACAAAGAAGTAAGACAAAGATTTTAAGCACCCATGGCCCCACAGCATCGGCCGCGATCAGCGAAAACATCACAGGTCTCAAAGCTCAACTTCCAGGCCCTTTTATTGCCTACCCCTCCCCCTCTCTTTGAGATAGAATCAACTCCAATGCGCTCACTTCATGATAAATGGGAGAATAATGCGATGGTTGGACGTTGTATCACCCACAAATATGCTTTCATTTTGTTGATTCTTTTTGTTCAACTCATAACGGTTCGCACTCTTCATGCACAAAAAAATATGAATGAAAACAAAACCATCACGGCAATCCAAGGAATTCGTGTTGGACATTATACCGACGCGGAAAATGTAAAAGGGTGCACTGTCATCCGATTCCCCACTGAAGGGGCAACAGCCGCTGTGGATGTACGAGGATCAGCACCGGGAACCCGTGAAACGGATTTATTGGACCCGATCAACCTTGTGGATAAAGTTCATGCTCTCGTTCTCTCCGGTGGCAGTGCGTATGGTCTGGATGCTGCGAGCGGCGTTATGCGTTGTCTGGAAAAAGAGCACATCGGTTTTCCAGTAGGACATGGAGTTGTCGTGCCCATCGTGCCAGCTGCCGTGTTGTTCGATCTTGATATTGGCAATCCTCAAGTCAGGCCATCGGCAGAATGGGGATTTCAAGCGTGTCAGAATGCAAAAGATTCGCCAGTGAAAATGGGGAACATCGGAGCCGGAACCGGTGCCACGGTTGGCAAATACCTGGGCAGAGATAAAGCGATGAAATCAGGGCTCGGGTCTGCAGTGATTCAATTACCGAGCGGAGTCATCGTCGGTGCGATCGTTGCGGTGAATGCATTAGGTGACATACTTGATCCAGATACAGGAAAAATTCTCGCCGGAATCCGAGGGGAGAAACCAGGAAATTATTATTCCTCAGTGAAGGCTATCCTCGACCAAAATGTCGAAAATATTTTCCCTGGCACGAACACAACGATTGGTGTCGTTGCCACGAATGTTCCTCTTTCCAAAGGGCAGTTAAAGAAAATTGCTCAAATGGCTCATGATGGAATGGCACGAGCTATCACTCCTGCGCACACCATGTATGACGGTGATACAATTTTCGCCGTTTCAGTTCCAAACCAGCACGCCCAGTCTGGGAATGTCACTGCTGATACCATCAACCTCGTGGGTACGGCTGCTGCCGAGGCTACAACAAAGGCCATTGTCAATGCCGTACAACAGGCGAAGTCGGTTGCTGGCTACCCATCTGCCTCAGACTGGAACGAATAGCATTGTTTCGACCCCAGGACGACTTGGCAATTTTACTGGATACGGTGACATTTAAGAAAGCGCGGGCTCAAGGCCCATCAGCTCCATCAGAAAAGATTGAAAGGTCTGGAAGTTCAACTTTCAGGGCTTTTTTCCTGCTCTGTCTTCGTCAACCGACTTCCATCTTGGCGCTACGACGTTGTGACGGTATATTTCATTTGGATATGCGGAACACCGGTGTTTTTTGATGGGAAGACATTGCCTGTTTCGATAAACCCATGTTTGGAATAAAAACGCTTTGCTGTCGTGCGTGCATTCAAAACAATCTCTTTAGCACCCAAAGAAATTGCCCTCGTGACCAAATCGTTCAACAATATGCTGCCATAGCCTTGACCTTGATATTTTGGAGCTACGACCATTTGCGAAATTTGAAAATGATTTTCATTCAATTTGGTCAGGCGGCCATATCCAACACATTCCTGTTTATCTAACGCTGCAACATGTATGCTGTGTAATTCTTTTTCATCATCCAATATGCTTTCTTGTAGACCATGCTGAGCAAAAAACAATTCGTACCTGAGACCACGAATTTCTTTATACATTTCTTCATTGCGCTGTATCACTCTGATTTCAATCATATACATCTTCTCCCATAGAGAAAAAGCATAACAAATAAGAATTCATTTTATAACCAATACTGTATCTATTGATGATCAAATTCATAACATGCACTCGAAACAATTATAATACAAATACAAACAATCATATTATATCAATAACTATATCCTGAATAGTGAAAAGCGACAGAATAGTGAGATATTCATTGCCGTTTAGTTTGTACTCATGAAATAAATACTGGCAATCTCTCGGAAATACCTCCCTTACAAAGACGTCTCTCTGCCCTCTGAATGTTTTCTGTGGAACAAATATTGCTGAATAGACGGGAATCGGAAAAAAAATCCCCATGGAGGCGACATGATCGAATCTTTGCAGGGCGGATATCAGACCCAAGCGATAACGTATACGGCACAAGGAGCCAAAAAACAGGACACGGTGCAGCCAATGTCGCCAGGCGACACCGTCAGTCTGTCCGGAAGCGGCCGACTGATGGCGGACTTTTTTGCCGGGATCGGTGTGACCCCATCCTCGAACGGGGCTGTTTCTCTGGACGACATCAAGGCTGCGATGGAACAGAAGCAGCAGGCGCTGGAGGAAGACATTGACGCCCTGTTCAGGGAGAACGACATTGCAACATCGCCCTCGGTGACTCTGACTACCGACGGAGAAGGCCGTGTCAGGGTGCAGGGAGACCATCCGCAGAAAGCGGAGATTGAAGCCCTCTTCGAAGAATCTCCGGAGCTCTCCAACGATTTCCGAGCCGTATCCGGACTGTCTTCCCTCGTGGAAGCGGGCAAAGAATACTCCGAATTTGCCGAGCTTTACGCACAAGCACCATACACCGCTGTGGCCCAATACGGCCATCTGTTCAACAGTCTCGGTGAGAGTGAATTCAGCATGACCGTCGAAGGATCGACTGCAGCTTCCGCCGAAGTATCGGCAAACACAGCAACGCAGGCCTCTGCCCCCGATTCAGTCAACCCCCAGGCCGAAACCGGAGGGACGAAGCCAGACTTCACCAACGCAACGCGTCAAGAATTGTTCGACTGGATAAATTCAGAAATCGTCAGCGGCCGCATGAGTCTGGATAATAGCATCTCGCTCGTAGCAATGACCTTGGCTTTCTCCGACGTGGATAACCAGGCAGTCGATATGGCAACAGACACCAAACGGTACGATTTCATTGAAATGGCCCGTGGCGGCCTCGAAGGTGCTTTATACAGGGGGGATACGGAGAATGCTGAACTGATGCAAGAGACCCTGAAACTCATGGACGCTGCCTAGCCGACGTCCTCGAAATATGTCTTTCTTCATTCAATATTGGGATGAACCGTCACATTCTGAAAGGCCTGAAAGATGTCCTTCCAGGCCTACGATATGCCATGTAATGCAGCTCTAGCCAAAGAACTTTCTTCTCAACACGCAAACCGGAATGAGTCCTGTGGACAGCAGCAACAAACTCCCTGGCAAGGGAACAGCTGATGGTGCGACCGGACTCAACGTTAACGTTGCATTGACCAAATTCGCATCAAGACCGTCTCCAGATGGAGAAAAGATAGAAAGGAGAAGAGACGATGAAAATTCATAACTCCCAGCCGGTATAATTCCAGTCGAAAGACCGGTTTCAGTATGATCCCCATCCGAAATTGCCGAATAGATATCTGTCATCTCATCCAACTCTTTCAACGCCACATGTCCACTTCCATTATAGTAGCTTCTGAAAGAACTTGAAATATTATACTCATAGTCCACTGTCGTATTAAACTGAATTGCAAAATCATCATTTGAGATCGCATAGGACGGGCCATAAGGTCGCAGAACACTTCCGGTCATTGAAATGGAAAATTCACCGACAGTGTCCCCTTTAATCCACCCAAGTGAATCAGCATTGACGGAATACTGTAAATGCGCAGAGCTGGTTGCACGATTCCCTCCTGTGCCAGCGGAAGCGCTCGTTTCCTTGTTAATCTCCGTAACAATCCCTCGAGGTAACGGTTCACTACTCGTATCAAAACTCCCCCCAGACCTTACCGAAGTAAAAAGTCCAGCTCGAGCCGTCCCAGTTAAGTACAAGCTGGCTTTTGCATGCGATGCAGCTATCAACACCAATGAAACACTCATAACAAGAAGGATGAACAAACGACCGTGGAACACCAGATCAACTTTTCCTTTTCGCATCATACCTACTCCCTCTGCTTCTGTGTGTACCTAACTACCTCTTGTGAATGGAGATCATCTACTTGCAAACCATTCAGAGCATGCTGAACAAAACATAATAATCAACAATATATTTCATGCAAAGTTTAATCCATATTTAACATAGAAAAAACAACAACAAACAAATCTTCAACAACCAACTAAAATAACTAGAATTATATACACGCGCCATGAATATAGCTCAAAAGCCTGGTGAAACCCGGATAGCAAATTCCAATATTTTCAGAAAAACCTTGAAAAACCTTATGAAGAACCTGGAATAAAAACATACTCTTTGTAATAGCGCTGCAATACAATAGCGACACACAATAAATATAATACAATAAATATAAGCAAAGAAATCACAAACAACAGGACGCAACATCCCTCAAAGACCGGTTTGTCAAAAAACAAACCGTCCTTCCTTGTTTATTGTACTTCAAGATTATGCTGAGGCCTGGAACGGCATGAATCACTTTCCATAGTGAACTTTTCAAACAGCAAAAGACTCAACACAACTCACTCCTCCCAGCTTTTCTCCATTCATAGAAATTCCATCGGACATCTTGATAGAACAGAAGGCTTTCAATCACTTGTATCTATTTGTTGTAACTTGAATTTATTGTATGAATACAATTCAAGAACAAAGGAAAGCGATGCACGTTGAATCACTCATTGAACACGGTTCCGGGGTCATGAATGAAGATGTTCTTGTTATGGAGAACAACCTTTTCGGTGTGTTTGACGGAGCGACCAGTCTGACTTCCGAAACCTATGAACATGGGCTTACAGGAGGTTTTCTCGCTTCTCACCGTGTGGCCGAAGAATTCAGAAAGAATGATGGAACACTGGTGGAGTTGGCAGAACGAGCCAATCAAGCTCTCCGACAAGACATGCTCGACCGGCAGGTTGCGTTGAACGACAAAGGAAATCTCTGGAGTACGAGTGCGGCTGTAGTTCGCGTTCAAGGCGATTCGCTGGAATGGGCGCAAATAGGTGATTGCCGAATTTTTTGCATCCACGACACAGGCAAGTCCGAGCTTTTGTGCGAACCTATTGACCAGGATGCGGAGACACTACGTCTCTGGAGAGACGTTTGCCACGAGACGGATGCCCCTATCAGGGTTGCCATACATCAGCAGATTTTGAAGGTCCGCTCCCGTATGAACGTGGATTACGGCGTTTTCAACGGAGAACCGGAAGCAATGCGTTTTCTTCGTTCCGGAAAACATGATCTCAACGGCATCAAACATATTCTCTTGTTTACCGACGGCTTACTTCTCCCCGATGCAACGCCTTGGCTGAGACGTGATTTTTGCGAACACATAGACCTGTTCCGCAAAGCCGGTCTCAAGGGAGTCCACAACCACATTCGAAGTGTCGAGGCTACCGACATCGGGTGCCGCATCTATCCTCGTTTTAAAACGCACGATGACATTGCCGCCATCGCCATTCACATGTGAGCGATGCCATCACCAAATTCGGTCGGATGAATCATCATTATAATAACATGCAACAGCCTGATGGAGAGCATCACATGAACATCGGTACGTGTATCAGATGGGCCGTTCTGGCTCTGTTTGTCGTCGTCTTGTTTCCCGCGGCGTCAATGGCTTCCGATACGAAATTGGAAGAAAAAGTTGTTGTCTACTCCACTCATGGAGAGTCCATGTTGGAGCTGGTGGCGGACGCGTTTGAAAAAGAAACTGGTGTCAACGTCGAGTTTATCAACCTCAAGGGTGAGCTGGCTGATCGGGTTCGCGCAGAAAAGGCCAACCCACAGTCCGATGTCATGTACGGAGCGCCTTCCTCCGTGTATCAGGAGCTCAAGGCGGAAGACCTCTTCGTTCCTTTTACCCCGAGCTGGGCGGACAAAATCAAGCCATTGTTCAAGGACAAAGACGGGTACTGGTATGGTACGATCCAAACTCCAGTACTGATGTTTTATAACAGCGAGATGATGAGCAAAGACGACGCCCCTAAAGACTGGTGGGATCTCGCAAACCCCAAGTACAAAAACCAATTGGTCTTCAGAAATGCCTTGTCCTCATCCGCACGCGCCACCTACTCTTCCCTGCTGCAGCAGTTTGAAAAAAAAGGCGATCTTGATGGTGGATGGAAATTCCTCAAAGCGGTTGATGCCAATACCAAGCGCTATTATGGAAGCGGTTCTCTTCAGTTTCAAGCCGTTGGCCGCAAGGAAGCCCCTCTGAGTTTTGCTGTACTCAACTCCGTGATCGACAACAAAATAAAGAACAAGATGCCCCTTGAAATTATTGATGCGGAAAGCGGTTCCCCAGTCATCACCGATGGAATCGCCGTCATCAAGGGAGCAAAGCACCCCAATGCGGCGCGAGCTTTTGTTGAATTCGCGGGCGGTGCAAAAGCACAATCCATGCTCGCGAACAAGTTCAACCGTATGCCCACACATCCCGACGCCATCGCCACCGCCCCCCAATGGATGGGTGAAATCCAATTCCGGGTCATGGATGTGGATTGGGGCGATCTGGCTTCCAAGCAGTCCCAATGGATGCAGCACTGGGATATGGAAATTAAAGATTCCGGTAAGGATAAAAAGTAGGCATTTGTTATGGGGGCTGTCGTCCTTGAGGGAGTGGGAGTGTCCTTTGACGGCATATGGGCGTGTTCGCAGGTCGATCTGTCCATACGAAAAGGAGAATTCTTCACCTTCCTCGGCCCATCCGGTTGTGGAAAAACAACGTTACTGCGCCTGATCGCGGGGTTCATCACCCCGCAATCAGGGGTAGTATTTATCGATAACAAAAACATGACCCAATTGCCCCCTGAAAAACGCAAGGTGGGCATGGTGTTTCAAAATTATTCCCTTTTCCCTCACCTCACTGTGCGCCAGAACATAGAATATGGCTTGGTTATCCAGAAAAAGGCTAGCCAAGAGCGCCGCGAAACGGTTTCACTTTATATGGATATGGTCGGGCTGAGCGAATTCGGTAACCGCAGAGTCACGGAACTGTCCGGCGGTGAGCAGCAACGGGTAGCATTGGCCCGTTCGTTGGCCGTGGAACCGGACGTTCTGCTTTTGGACGAACCACTTTCCAATCTTGACGCCCGATTGCGCGACAAAATGCGTATCGAAATCAAGTCGTTGCAGAAACGTTTGGGCATAACCACCATTTTCGTCACCCATGACCAAACCGAGGCACTGACCCTGTCCGATCGCATCGCCATTTTTAACAAAGGCCGTGTGGTACAGGTCGGGACACCACAGGAGGTATATAACACGCCGCGAAATGTGTTTGTCGCCAGGTTCGTCGGTGATACCAATCTGCTTAAAGTCGAACGCAAGTCAGAACAGGTGTATCTGGACGATGGCACGGAGTTACATGTGCCGGATACGGCCGGAAGCGGGAGCTACCTCTCTATCAGACCGCAGAATATCCAGATATCAAAAGAGGCCACTCACGGACCCAACACGTTTCGTGGACAACTTGTTGAACGTCAATTGAACGGGGTGTGGATTGACTCCATTGTGCGCATGGGGGACACGGTACTCCGTGTGGCCGAATTGAACACCATTGAGCAGGGAACGGATCTTCAGCTCGATGATACCGTCTGGATAACCCTTTCAGCAAACGCGCTCAAACTCCTCGATGACTAGGCGAAAAGACAACATGCTGTATGTCATGAAACGCCTTCAGCGCCGAGTTATTCCGGGATTAGGCATTCTGGCGTTGCTCTGGGTGCTGATGGGGTGTGTTCTCTATCCGGCTTTGACTACGCTCATGAAAAGTCTGGCCGTCGAGGGTGGAACCGGGCTTGCTCACTATGAAGCGTTCTTCACATCTTCCACAAGTCTTCTCGTTCTGCAAAACACGCTGGTTCTCGGAGCGCTGACCGTCATACTGTGTGGTCTGGTAGGGACGGGGCTCGCCTTCTTGGTACATTTTTTCGAGTGTGCCCACCGTGATGTGCTCGACAAACTCCTTTTACTTCCGGTGATGATGCCGGGAATCATCATTGTTTTTGCCTTTGTACAATTATATGGCGAAAGCGGGCTCGTCACCAAAAGCATTGAGCTGCTTTTGGGACTCGACGAATCTCCATACAATTTTTCCGGTCTGCCCGGCATACTGTTCGTACACATCTATACTCAGTACGTGTACTTTTACCTCACCGTTTCGCTGGCCATCAAGCATATTGACCTTTCCGTCATTGAAAGTGCCAGAATTCTCGGTGCCTCGCGAATAAAGGTGTTTACCTCTGTCATTCTGCCTTTCATTGCTCCGGCCGTGATAACGTCTGCAGCCGTGACGTTTATGACCGGAATAGGTTCTTTTGCTGCGCCGAGTATTATCGGCGGAGGCTACAAAGTGCTGACCACGCAGATTTTGTTATCAAAAGCCAATAACTTCATGGAAACGGCCGCCGTCCAGGTGGTTGTCCTGACGATCATTTCCATGGTCTTTTTTGGTGTACTGCGCTGGTATGAAAAACAGAGGCAGTTTTCCGGATCGGTCAAGGGGACCCCCTTTCACCCCTTCACAATTCGAAACACAGCATTGCGCTGTTGCGCATCGGGACTCAAGGCGCTTCTCGTGCTCTTGATCCTGCTGCCATTTGTGACAATCATTGTTTTGTCCTTCGTGGACTCCTCCTCATGGATGGTGAATATTTACCCCCAAGCATTTTCTTTGGATAATTACATCGTTATTTCCAAAGCGCGAAAATTCAGGCCATTCATGAACAGTATTGAAATGTCGATTTTGGCTGCATTCCTCTGTGTATTCGTGGCTATCCCCGCTTCGTGGATAATCGAAAAAACACAGTTCAAATTCAAAGGCGTGGTTGAGTTCCTGGTTGTACTGCCTTGGGCAATGCCCGCCAGCGCGATCGCCATCAATATTATTACGGCGACCAGTACGCCCAACGTGTTCACGTTTAATACGGTTTTAGTCGGCACATATGTTTTGCTGCCCTTGGGCTACTTCATCAAATCCCTTCCCATCGTGGTGAAAGTGACCCACATATCCTTTCAGGGATTGAATTCCACACTTCTTGAAGCATCCAAAAGCCTTGGTGCATCGGGCTATACAACGTTTCGAAAAATAACGCTTCCTATTATCTCCCCGGGACTCCTCGCAGGATTTCTCTATGTTTTCGTACGTAGTATCGGTGAGTATACAGTTTCAGCGTTTCTCTATACCGCCTCGAACAAGCCTATCTCCATTGCCATGGTCAACGCCATTTTTGAGTATGACATCGGCTTGGCTATGGCCTATGGGACATTGCTCATTGTTCTGACCGTCTGCTTGAGCTTGATTATCAGCACAATTTCTCCCTTGTTGCGATAAGCCTGTATGGTTGGCACCTGGGAGGAGTACCTAATGCATCCTCCCTGATTATTTGCAAGGCATGCTTAAATTGTAATGAGATGTTCCTTCCCTTTAATGAGTTCCGTTAAAGGGATACCCCAGGACTTGAGTTCTATTCCGAGATTGCCAAGCTGTTCTTTCACATCCAAGCGACGTGCACAGGTTTCACATGCGCTAAACTCCACGCCCGCTTCTTGTGCTTCGGCTATAAGGTGTTGCATGTGGATATCTTCGGCCACGAATTTGGCGGTGGCTCCCCAAATAATCACTGTCACCGCATTCCACATCTTTCGTTCCATGGCGGCCTTGGCGTACATCATGACCATCAGTTCCGACGTGATGGGATTGTCGTTCGTCCAGAGAATATGTAATTGTTCAGCGTTCATGAAATTCCCTCATATTTACGGTCTGTTGTGATGAAAAGATGGTGACCAATACTTCACGATACAAGGCGGTCTTGGAGTTTGCGATATTGCTGACGCAGAAGTCTTCAGACCAACTTGAACGATCGCTCAAGTTTTGACCAAGAAAATCCCCTTGTCAACTTTTTTTGAATGTTTATTCAAGTTACTCTCCACGCGGGATACTTTGACGTCAATCGGTAAAAACAACGAGAGAAGCAGGACAGAGATGGCAAAAGCCCAGTACGACAGAAATGATATTATTGACAAAGCGATCGATCTGTTTTGGCGCAATGGATATAGCGGTTCGTCCATGCAACAGGTCGTCAAAGCCACGGGCCTGAAACCGGGATCATTGTATTATTCCTTCGGCAACAAAGAGGCTTTGTTCAAAGAAGCACTTGAACGCTATGCACAACAACGAATCGCAACAATACGCCAAATTCTCGATACCGCTCCCAATGTCGGCGAAGGGATTTGTAAGAACTTCGAGCGCGTTCTCCATGAAGCGAGACAAAGCGACTACAAGAGTTGCCTTCTTGTCAAAACTCAACTTGAGTTAGCAAGCGAAGGCAACGCATTGCATGAATTCGCTGCCGCCAAATTGCGTGAAGTGGAAGCCGTATTCCAACACTATCTTGAAAGAGAATTCGATACCACACGAAGCCAATATCGCGCGACGAGCATCATGCTACACATATTTGGAATCCGCGTTTATGGTTACCAGTGCGACGCTGTCGACCGTATACGTCAAGGCCTGCGCGAAGGCTTACCATGGCTCCCCTGGCCGCAGGAAGAGTGATGTCAAGCATCTCAACTCCGTTAGCTGATACTTGGTTTATATAGCCACTACCGACTTGAACGATTGTTCGAGTTAAAAAGAACCTTTTTTGCATCAACACTTTTTTAATGATCATTCAAAACAATCCCCTAGGTCTCAATCATCTCAAGACAAAACCTTTACTCGAATACAAACTTGTGCATAAAATATGTATTCATATCAATGCGCACACTGTGAGAAACTTGACGTATCCTGCTAGAAATCTACACAGTAGACTAAAACATAGACCACTGAATTTTTTGAGACAAGGAGATAAACAGAGAAGTGATAGCACCCCGTATAGAATATACCCCACTTCAACCAGGCGAGGAAGATTGCACTATCCAGCTGGTACTCACTGTTTTTGGAAGATATGTTGCCCCATATTTTTCCGATCAAGGCATTGCATCCTTTCAGGCGTTCGCATGCACGGAAGCACTGCAACAACGTATTCACGAAGGTTCGGTGGTTTATATAGCGAAGCGAGCTGAAGAACTCGTCGGTGTTGTGGAAGTACGGCAAGATAACCACGTGTCGATGCTTTTTGTGAATGCATCGGTCCAAGGACAGGGAGTTGGACAACAGCTTGTCCACATGGCAATCACACTTTGCCAAGCACGGAATGCTCAAGCGCTTACAGTAAATGCATCACCCAATGCACTCGGTTTTTACCAAAGAATGGGCTTTGAAGCGCAGTCAGAAGAACATGAAGTCAATGGTATTCGATTCATTCCCATGAAATACATGCTGTCGAAAGGATGAGAAATCCAACCTCACCTTTCTTAACGCTCGACACCAGCCTGCTTGCAAATATACCACGCCATCATCAAATCGAGGTGTGCGCCGCCGCCGTTTTTAAAAATGGTGATGTCTGTTGAGGCCTGCCGCCCACAAGACGGGTTGCGTATCATATCGTACAAATCTCCTTGCACGTCGTCGGCCGTAATCACACCGCTTGCGATAGGAATAGTCAATTCACCGATATGCCCGAGCGTCGTTTCTCGACTATCGACAAACAGCGAACCGGTTGTAATGAGTGCATCGTCCGCTTCGCGCATGTCTGCCTTGTAGGCGCCGATCAAGTCGATATGCGTACCTGGCTGAATCCATTGTCCTTTCAAGATAGGCTCACGCGCCAGTGTTGCCGTTGAGATAGCGTCCGCTTCCGATGCTGCAGCCCCCAAATCGGTCACCGCAACAACAGCGACGGAATTGTGTTCCCATTCCTTAGCGAGGGCTTCGGCTTGCGCGAAATGACGTGCCCATACGGTTATCCGTTCAAGCCCAGGGAAAATGGCGCTGTACGCCTCAATCAGACTGCGGGCAACAGCCCCGGCCCCAACTATCAATACTTTTTTGCTGTCTGGCCGCATAAGGAACGTAGCGCCAAGCATAGAGTCCGCTGCCGTTTTGAACTCGGTGATAAGACGGCTCTCAATAATCGCACGAAGCTGACCGCACTCGGGCTCAAAGACAAGCATAGCCCCCTGGACGGATGGCAAACCTTTTTGGGTATTCCTGTTAAAGACGGTTGTGGATTTCACCCCGTACCCTACTCCCTCGATATAAGCACCGCGACTCAGCAATGTGCCGTGTGCCGGCCCAAGAAACATGTCTCGAATTTCGGCATTTGGGAACGTATGGCCAAATCGCAACGCTTCAACGGCATCTCGCCATGTTAGTTTCTTTTTTGTCGCATTGTAGGTAATATACAGTGGGTTCACAGCATCTCCTTATCGATAAAAATTTTTGAGAACCATAGAAAGACAAAACAACGCTGGGAATACAGTCCTCCCCAAGAGTCTCCATTGCACGCAACCTCTTCGGCATGACAATCCCGATCGCTCATAGCAGCAAAAGCACGATATATTAACTTGTTAGAAAGACATCAGGTGTCTCGGCAAACCAACGATACATCCAGAATTTTCGCCTTTTACCACTGAGATGCAAGCGCCCCACCTCTCCCCTTGGGACTTCTTCACGGATACCTCGTCCTGCTTCGACTTCTCAAAAACGCGGATTCGCCTTGTGCTGTCCAAGACGACGTCTCGTACATTAAATCATACTGAAATAATTCGTATACAATCCGCTGTTATTGTCCGTTAAGCAATTTGTTTTCTATGCTCACAGACACTGCATACAAATCTCTGCTACAATCCTATTGACGATTATACACATACGCCATACGTTCGATAGAGTCAGTGGATTCGTCGACGAAAATACTCTGAAAATCAGATGAAAATGAGTATTCAACAGACATCGTATCCATACGAAACAATGCTTGATTTGTTATTCTGCACAAAACAGTACCGCCACGATAACAATATCCAAGAACACGTAAGTGGTGCACATCATGCAAGAATACAAATACATACATACGCAACTCAAATCCATCATACGAACTACTTCGTGTGAATTGGAACGTGTTGAAGACACGCTGTATTATCTTGCATCTCTGACGCTAAAATTATTTCGGGAAACTCCACATGACGACATTGCAATACAGAACTGGCTCAATAGAGACAAATTTTCGGTAAATGATGATGGATTTTTTTTAAGTTTGTCGCATCTCTCAGCCTTTCGAAACGGAACGCTCTCCCATAATGCATTGAGTTATTCATGGCCTCCAAATCAAATGAACAATCGTGATGCGCGATTTCGCCTGTATTGTCACCGAAACATCGGAGAAATACTCAGCACAATCCATACACGACTTCCCGGAGCGGCCTGGATCTATTATCAAGATACAACAAATACTGCATTGCAATATCCATATATCGACCAAAAAGAAGCGATCCCACCGAATTTCAATTGGTCTGAGTACCATACGTATGCATCAATCAAACCCGATGTGAACCCCGACAGAGAAGTGCGGTGGTCTGATCCACATATTGACTATGCAGGACAAGGGCTCATTGTGGCGGCATCCATCCCCATCTACGCTAACGACGACTTTGTGGGACTTTGGAGTATTGATATCCGAGTCGACAGCCTTGTCAGACATGGTGTGCTTGACGTGGATCGCAAGGCACAACTGACGTGTATCGTTGATACAAATGGATCATTGATCGCCAATAGTCACGGAATATCGATAACCACCATGTCCAAAGGAGAAGTGGCGCGTCTTTCCCTCCATGACACGCACGTAGCCTTCCAACACTTTCCGACGAATACCCTCTTTGCTTCACACCACGGGCATACAACTGTGGAAACGCCCGAAGGCAACTACCAACTGCATTGGGAAGAGATACCTTTTGTTGGCTGGCGATGTATTACCCTTCTTTCTGTCAAAGAACTCATCAGCACGGTGAAAAGACATTTCAAAAACGCATTTCGCAACCTTGGAGAGGGATACACCGAAACGTTCCTTCACACAGAAAGCTTTCCCGATGAGATGGTTGAACTTGCCAAAGCCTATAATGATATGGTTGCCCAACTCGACAAAGCCCAGAAACGACTGCTCGACAAAAACACGGAACTTATTCAAGAAAAAATTAAGGCCGAAGCTGCCAACCATGCGAAATCCGCATTTCTTGCCAATATGAGTCATGAGTTCCGCACGCCACTCAATGGCATTATTGGCATGCATCAACTTCTTCAAAGAACACCACTCAATGAAGAGCAGAGCAATTACGTCATGTTGGCAATACAATCATCCAAACGCTTAACCAATCTTCTTGGCGATATACTGGATTTAACAAAGATAGAATCCGGTAAAGTGAATTTGGTACTCGCGCCGTTCAGCCTTGCGGAATCATTTGAGTCACTCCGGCATCTCTTCGATCTTTCATGCCAACAGAAAAATATTACCATGACATACCAGATTGATGAGGCGATCCCTCAGGCGCTGCTCGGTGATGCCCTCAAATTTAGTCAAATCATGAATAATCTTGTCGGTAATGCTGTGAAATTCACTGACCAGGGAGCGATCGCTGTCGAGGCTTATGCATTGCCAAGCTCTACGGCTCAACGCTGCCGCATTCTTTTTTCTGTATCGGACACCGGTATCGGTATGGATGAAAACAGCATTGAAACACTGTTTGAAGCGTTTACCCAGGCAGATGGAGGATACAAACGATCATACCAGGGCGCTGGTCTTGGATTATCCATTGTTCGACAACTTGTGACCTTAATGGGTGGAACAATTTCTGTTGTCAGTGAACCTCACGTCGGAACAACCTTCTATGTATCATTACCGTTCTCCATGACCACAGAGGTTGTACACGTTGACGACGCTCTCACTGCCACCTCCATCCACACGGTGGCAAACCACTCGGTTCTTCTTGTGGAAGACGATATGGCCAATAGGATATCGCTCAAATCACTCTTGAAACGCGAAGGATATGCAGTAACTGCCGTTGAAGATGGCGAGCAAGCTCTCCATGAGTTACAACAAAACCAGTACGACGTGATTCTTATGGATATCCAATTACCAACAATGGATGGAGTCGAAACAACACGAGCGATACGATCAGGTGTCGCTGGACAACAGAACATTGAAACACCGATTATTGCATTGACGGCCTACGCAATGCCAGAAGATAGAAATCACTTTATGGGAGCTGGAATGAACGACTTCCTTCCAAAGCCAATCACATTACGTACGCTCACGTCGACAATTAACAAGATTATAGAGCCGGCTACAATCCAATAAGCCCAAAACACATCATAACGATAAATAACAGCGGAATAAGAAGGCCCAACGATTCCTCCTGCATCATTGATGCACTCTCGAGCCAATCCTCTTTTTCAAGAAAACAATGACTTGACGACGTCACTTCGTACTTCATGACATATTCATTGAAAATCATTGGTATTCTCAAAAGATGATATACTTTCCAATCAACAACTTCTTCTCCCAAACAGCTCCCCCAGTAGCAGGAATTGACAGTCCATCTCCATCGTGACATAAAAATTCTCGCAACGTAACACGAAAATAAAGGACTCCCCGTGCATATTTCAGAAGGCGTACTTTCTCCCCCCCTTCTTGGGGCCGGTTGGGCTCTGACTGCCGTGGGGACGGCCATTGGGCTCAAATCTCTTGATTACGACCGTATTATGACCGTCGCGGTGTTGGCAGCGGTATTTTTTGTGGCTTCCCTGGTCCACGTTCCTATTGGACCATCAAGTGTTCACTTACTCCTCAGTGGTTTACTTGGACTTATACTTGGATTTGCCGCATTTCCTGCCATTTTGGCCGGATTGTTTTTGCAAGCCGTTTTTTTTCAATTCGGCGGCCTGACCGTTCTCGGAGCGTCATGTTTTAACATGGCATTCCCCGCTGTCTTACTCGGGTTAACTCTGCGCCCCTTTCTTTATGGCTCCCGTACAGCTCGGTCCATTGCGGCCTTTTCCGCTGGTGCTGGTGCCATCATTCTCAGTGCATTGAGCACAGCCGCTTGCCTGGGTTTGACAAGTTCTGATTTCCTTGCTGCCGCTCAAATTCTTGTCCTCGGACATCTGCCTGTTGCCGTCATCGAAGGGTTCATCACGATGGCCACTGTCAGTTTCATCCTCAAAGTGCAACCGGATATGCTCGTCCACACGTCGTGTCCATCTGCATCGGTATAAATATTATGAAATACCCATCTCTTTGTCGGTGCGTTATTCTGCCCGTCCTCATGCTTGGAATTGTCTTGGTTTCTCCGGCTCATGCCCATAAGGTGCGTGTCTTTGCCTATATGGAGGGAAACGATGTCATTGCAGAAACAGCGTTTTCCGGAGGCTCCCCCGCCAAAGGCGCGCACATTATTGCCTTTGATGCCGCGACAGATGCTGAACTTGCAGCAGGGGAAACCAATAGTGATGGCATATGGCGCTTTCCCCTCCCAGAGTCCGCACAAAATGCAACCAAAGGTATCCGTATTGTTTTGAATGTAGGTGAAGGACACCGGGGAGAATGGCTGCTTGAGCCCAGCGAATACCTTACAACATCTGTGTCGCCTTCCGATACGGCGGTTCCAGTTCCCCAGACGACGGCAACACCATCCACGCCTGCTCCTGCAGCCTCTATTGCCTCAAACGGCACAACATTGGATGAAGCCGAGTTGACGCGTGTTTTGGGTTCTCTTCTTGATCAGAAGCTCTCACCCATCAAACGCCAGCTTCTGCAACTTGAAGATCCCGGCCCAAGCTTCAAAGACATCGTAGGCGGCATTGGATTCTTGGTCGGTATTGCCGGCATTGTTGCATATTTGCGGAGCCGGAAGAAATAAAGAACGAGCATCGCAACCGATACACTCTTTTCGTCCGTTATTCATACAGAACGACGCGGCACGGCAATATTGGCTGTTTGCCATGCCGCACACGAAACTTTCGGGGTATCCTCGTTTTTTTTATGGCATTTCAGTGTTACGATTTTCTATTTTTTAATCAAAAAGGAGAAATCAAATGAAAAAACTTGGCATGGCGTGTGTAATGATTCTTTTCGCAGCAACCTCGGCTTTTGCCCATTTTGGTATGCTCATCCCGAACAAGGATGTTGTGGAACCCGCCGACAAAAGCGTCTCGTTGACGTTGTCGTTCTCGCATCCGTTTGAGGGCGTCGGCATGGATCTGGTCAAACCCAAAGTTTTCTCTGTCTTTTATAATGGCAAACAAACCGATCTTCTCGATACACTGAGCGAAGCAACGGTTATGAATCATAAGGCTTGGAAATCGACCTATACGGTAAAACGTCCTGGCGTGTACCGCTTTTTCATGGAGCCGACACCGTATTGGGAACCGGCAGAAGATGTCTCTATCATTCATTATACACAAACGATTGTATCGGCTTTCGGCGATGAAGAAGGATGGAGCGAACCACTTGGTGTCAAAACAGAAATTGTCCCGCTGACGCGCCCCTTTGCGTCTCGGACGGGATTTGTTTTTACGGGCCGTGTGCTGCTCAATGGCAAACCGGTGCCCAATGCCGAAGTCGAAGTGGAATATTATAATGCGAAGAACACAATAACAGCCCCTAATGATCATCACGTCACCTATGTGGTTCATGCCGATGACAGCGGCGTATTCACCTTTGCCTGTCCCCAACCGGGTTGGTGGGGCTTTGCCGCACTCAATGAAGGCGATTTCACCATCAAAGATCCTGAAGGAAAGGATAAGCCTGTCGAACTCGGGGCAGTACTCTGGGTGCAAATGACTCCATGGAATACGAAATAGCTTTTTGACACATTTACGGGTAGGACAAACGCCGGGCCAAAGCCCGGCGTTTCTTTTCAGGACTTCTCATTATGCATGATGAACCATTCGCCCATGGCGACAGTCTTTTTCATTCAATGGACCCGCGGTGCAAGCTTGTTGCCGCATTGGTCTTTGCCGTCACGGTTGCGTTGCTCCGAACCCCCTTTGCGGCCGAAGTAGGCTTTGCTGTTGGCCTCTGCCTGTTGATTTCGGCAAGACTTCCGCTGAAACCCGTTGCCATACGGCTCATTACCGTCAGTGGATTCATTGCTTTTTTGTGGGTGGTCGTTCCATTTACCGCATCAGGAACGCCAATCTGGTCGTGGGGCCCACTTGCCGTGACCGATAACGGCCTCCAATTGGCCAGTCTCGTCACACTCAAATCATACGCTATCATCATGGGCTTTATCGCCCTCGTCGCCACGAGTCCCGTTCCTGACCTCGGAAAAGCCATGATAAGCCTTCACGTACCGGCGAAACTCTGTGCGTTACTTCTTTTTACCTATAGATATGTATTCCTTATCAGCGAAGAATATCAACGACTTCATACAGCCGCCCGCTTGCGTGGGTTCACCCCAAAGACCAATCGCCACACGTACACAACGTATGCCAATATGTTGGCCATGACTCTGGTACGAAGTTACAATCGCTCACATCGCATTCACCAAGCCATGATGCTCCGTGGCTTTGATGGGGTTTTTCGCAGTTTGCGCTCTTTTCAGCTCCGTCCTGCCGATATCCTCCTCTTACTCATCGTGACTATTGCATCGGTGGTTATTGTTCTCGTCGAAACCGGGTTCCAAGGAAATTTTCTATGACCGCTCTGCTTGGCTTACGGCACATCAGCTACACATATCCGGGACGAAACCACATCGTTCTGGATAACATCGACGTCGAACTTTCCGAAACGGAGAGAGTGGGACTTATCGGCTCAAATGGATCGGGAAAAACAACGTTGCTTCATATCATGATGGGGCTCATTGCGCCTGATGGTGGAGACGTTCTTTTCAAACAGCAGCCATGCCGAACTGAAGCCGATTTTTCTCGCCTTCGCCGTGAAGTTGGCTTTGTGTTCCAACATGCCGATGACCAACTGTTCTCTCCCACAGTTCTAGACGATGTCGCATTCGGTCCACTCAACCAGGGACTTTCTCCCGAACAGGCACGAGAGAAGGCCTCGGAAACACTTGCTCAGTTAGGACTCACTGGCTTTGAAGACAAAATAACCCATCGCCTCTCAGGAGGAGAAAAACGGCTTGTTGCGCTTGCCACGATCCTCTCCATGGACCCGGCCGTTCTCATCCTCGATGAACCCACCAACGACCTCGACCCTGACACGCGTGATCGGCTTATCAATATTTTGAGAAACCTCCCGCAGGCACTCTTGATTGTCTCCCACGACTGGGACTTTCTTCATCAAACCGTTGAGACTTTAATGAACCTGGACCAGGGCCATCTCCACATTCTCGACAAATCCACTCTGCACACCCATCGCCATACGCATGTCGGCGGCTCCGTCGAACATCATCACGCCTAAGAGCCAATGAAGATATCAGGAGCCAGGTGAATTCCATCCTCTTCTACCGCTTTGATTTAAAATTCTGTATATGATTCCATCACGGCACTATCGAGCATCAAGCCTTATACCAAACAGGCGTAATGAAATGATACGAATACATATCTTTGGTGCATCAGGCTCCGGAACTACAACTCTGGGAAAAGCTCTTGCCGACGTCATGCGATGTCCGCATTATGATACTGACGAGTATTTCTGGATGCCGACGGATCCACCGTTTCAAACCGTACGAGAACGTACAGAAAGGAAAAAGTTATTGCGGCGCGATCTTGAGCAGTCTCGCGCATGGATTCTTTCTGGTTCATTATGCGGTTGGGGGGATTTCGCGATACCGATGTTTGACCTTGTTGTATTCCTCTGGTTGCCGCCTGCTCTACGAATGAAAAGGCTTATGGAGCGAGAGGTGGAACGCTATGGACCGAACATTGAAAGCTCTGATGACCCAAGGTACGAACAACATAAGAAGTTTCTCCAATGGGCAGCAAGCTATGATACTGGTGGAATCAATATGCGGAGCAAAGAAAGGCATGAAGAGTGGATAAGAAGCTTGCCATGTACGATAATCAAAATTGAACGGGAACAATCGGTTGCCGAGCATCTCGAGACAATCTTTCAATCAAAATCATTCCCGAATACATTGAACGCTCAGGCAACCCAATAGCCCCAAAAACCAAACTTCTCACCAGCTGAAAAACGAAAATCAGAATACAGAATTTCCCTGTCCCTATTTTTTACAAACAAGTCCTGTTTAAGCAGTGGCTTGTTTGTGACGCAGTTCACGCAGCCAAGAACGCCAGAGAAAGAGTATGGGCAACAGTGCAGAGGCTTCGGTCAATTCACGTATCTGCAAGGGTTGCGTCGCGGCATAGAGTCCGGCACCAACGAGGCAGGCCAAAAAGATCGGCCACAGTTCCTTCCATTTGAAAAATCCCATGGTAAAGTGACAATAGCTCGTTGTCACGATACAGACGAGGGCTTTCGTCAGAACTATGGCGAGACACGCCCCCAACAAAGGATAGTCGGGAATAACAACGGCACAGAAGACAAGATTAAAAATCAATCCACCGATGTAGATAAACAGCAACAAGCGCTCTTTGCGTTGGCTCATCATAATATATGCGGCAAGATTATGCAGAAACGCAACGGCAACACTGAAAACCAACACTTTTTGCATCCAGATGGATTGAACATAATTGGAACCGTAGATCAAAGGAATGAGACGGTCAGACTCAACATAGAGAAGAAACATTACAGGTATCGCCGCTCCGAGAAGCCAGCGAACCGAACTTGTCGCCAGGCGGGCAAATTCGGCCTTGTCTCGTTTCCACAACTGAACAAACAGCGGGTACAGCACGCTTCGTAGAAGCAGATTCGATACCATAATCGATATACCGTCTACCAATTCCCACGTAACGCCATACTGGGCCACAGGATACGGTCCGCCCGATTGTTGCAGAAAGAAGATATTGGCTTTGTTGTACATAATGGCAGCCAAGGCCATGAGGACAAACACAAGTCCGCCCTTAGCCGTATGCCATGTCCGCGCCAATGATTTTTTCTTGAGTGTCAGTTGTGTCAGGTCCGCCTTGCGCAACGCCATATACATTCCGCCAGCCAGGTTGCACCCATTTTCGATAACTTTGAATAATGCAACCCAGTGCGGCATGACGCCAAGCAAAAGCATCGTCAAGCCATATCCATAACCGATCAGAGATGAACCCGCTCGGATACGGCTCTCCAAATCCTGCCGCCCGCGTACGCGGCAAGCGACAAAAAACGAGCTCGCTAGCGCCTCCATCCCCACACCGACCGTGATGACAAGTACAAGGTTCTTCAATCCCGGTGTGTAATTCTGCCAATAAACAAAAATGAGTACGCCAATCCAACCAACAAGAAGGAGTGCGCTTTTAATAAGGCTATACTGGGCGAGAATGTCGCCTTTATGACTGAATTTTTTACTTAATGCAGAGACAAGAGGCTGATTCAGACCAAACTCAGCCAAAAACAACACGATGGAAGCCGTTGAAAAGGCAAGCATAAACTCGCCGTAATCGCTGGTACTCGTCCGGGCCAGATAGATGAGGAAGGCTGTATGCAACGCATCGCGAATCCACTGCGCCCCAAGCAGGTGCGCAAACTTCCGAACGATACGGTAGGACGACGGGTCCGTTGGAGACACAGTGGTTTTCACTTTGCTCAAAGAACTTCCTTTATACCGAAGTCAGGACGCGACGAACGCAGACACCCCGCCAACTTCGAACTCAATTGTAGCGGCACATTTCGGGCAATAGTGGCCCCAGACAAACAATACACGCCGAATGGACTTATTTACACCCCTGACGCGGAGCGCAGGAAAGAAAACCACCGAACTTTTCCAGTTCGTCAACACGACAACTCCACACCATCTTCCCTTTATGAAAAATGGCGTCTGGACAGCCATCGCACATATTTTGCCGGCCATCATCAAAAATATCACACGGTTGAATGACCATTATGGATTGAATATCCACGGATTGGGTCCACCGCTTAGGAGAAAACAACCAACGCAGGAAAATTTTGCGCATTCCCTTGTTAAAAATCGCCAAGGGAAACAGTACTTGGACGTGCTTCATAAGCCATGGCCGTGTATACGCAAGATAGGTCCCAAAAAACAAGTGGTGGATCACCTGCATCATTTCGGCAAACTTCGAATCCATATATCCAAGAAGTTCGTCTTTATTCCCCACCCGAAGCGTCAAAAGCCATTTCATGGACAGCGGGTCTTCGGTTCCGTTAAGATAGGCGCAGGGTTCGTGCTCTGGATAGACGGAGCGAATTTCATCAGCGACTTCTTGCGATACGATATCGAGATGTCCTTCCTGATGATCAAGCTGGTAGACGAGTTGTCCCACGTCAACCTTATTCCCATGAACAAATGTATCGAATTGCCCCTGGCGTCTCGCTGAACGGAACAAAATGTAGACCATTGTATGGACTATATCCATGTTGGCATGAGCCCATTTGGTCAGCATGGGAATATCTTTGAGTGTATCGCGATAAATCGTTGCATTGAAAGCACATGCGATTTTCCCCTTGCCTTCTTCAAATATCATCTGCGCAAGCTTTTCACGCAGTTCATTCAGCTCTTCTTCGGTCTTGTCCTGCCAACCAGGGCGCTTCTGATGTGAATCGACATGCATCGTAAATCCGGTCAAACCAGCATCACGCAGATCACGCACGAGTTCCGGGGTCAACGCTTGACCATTCGAATTGATAATTGCCTTCCACCCCTGCTTGACCACATAACGCACAAGCTCAACAATATCCGGATAGATCAGCGGCTCACCACCAGCAATGGAAATACCATCTGTCCGACGAAGACGCTTCACTTCTTCCAGCTCACGAATAACATCGTCCAAGGAGCGGTGACCACCCGGATCATTCTCCCTGTAACAGCCTTCACAATACAAATTGCACTTTGTCGTGGGCTCAAGCCACGTGATGGCATTGTCGGCCAAATTCCATGGGAGACGATAGTACTTCTCTGGGGTCAAAGGGCGAGTCTTCATTGGAGAGCCTCCTGTCAAGCACAATCCGGACGGATAAAACATGGAATTACCGTCCCTAATCGGTAGTCATTTACTCGAATAAACAACGGAATGCCGAATATCGGGCCGCTTTCACTCTTATAGAGAATACAGATGCAAGCCATTACCGGAATTAGGCTGACGACGCAATATCCATGCGCCCAGTGCGCACGAATCCTTCAACAGTTCCAAAGACTTCGGTATTGCCGCAAAACGTCTGACTCGCCACAGACTCCACATACGAATCGAGCTTTGACTCAAACGTTGCAATAAGCGCGGGGGAAAGGTCAGCCATGGTCCGATTCATACCATACCCAAGATGTTCAATGTAAATAGCATTGAGCTGTTGCTCAAACGCACCGGCGACAGGCAACGACAGAATTGGCTTCCCGTAATACAAGGATTCGGATATCAAGCTGTGCCCTCCTCCACAAATCACATAGGCCGCACTGGCCAGATCTTCCAAAAGTTGTGTCTCCGAATACGGCCTGAATGTAATATTCCCATCATTACCGCTCCGGTTGTATCCATAGACAAGACATGGTCGCTGAAGCCTTTTCAGGAAAGGCACAAGATCATCACAAATGGAACAACTCTGATAGACGAGAATATGATCACCTTGGCTCGCTTCGACTTTGCCGACACTTTCGCGGAGGATCGGTGGGGCGATTCGGCCGGGAAGCCCGGGTTTGACTGGAGGTCGATAAAAGGAAATGGCAAGGTACTGGTCACAATGGCTGAACAAAAATCGAATTGAAGTTGAAATGCCGGCATAATCAATCCAAAGTTTGGGCGGCACAGGATGACTGCACAAACTAATGACATGCTGGTGGTCCACACTCAGACATGGAATTCCCATCTTTTTCGACACCAAGGGAACAAAGTATTCGTAATCAGACAAGCAGACATCCGGCTTGAACGCTTCGGCAATCTTCACGAGACGATGAACCTCGCGGCCGCGTTGCCGCAATACATTTGCAGCCAGTTTCAGCGTAGCTGGCGTGTCGATCTGATAATTTTTATATCGAGTCCCAGGGTTGAGAGCGGTCTCAACGCGATACTCCCGTGCGAGGAGTTCAGCTCCTTCCTCGCTGGAAACAAAAAGAATTTCGTGTTCCCCCAAATGGCGGGCAATGGTCAATGCCCGTATAGCGTGACCATGTTGGGTGCCATGCACCCCGTAAAGAATGCGAGCCATGCAGCATATTCTCCGATTCTGGAAGATGTAGAGACGAACAAGACAGGCTTCGTCCCATTGCGAGACCACCTTGTCAAGCAGGAAGCATCGCGGTGAGCACGCTCCCTTCTCATCTGTTCAGGCATACATCGATCTGGTCATTCCTTTATTTTTTCTGTAATATTGAGCGTAAATTCTGTATTGAGTGTATGCTCCCCTGCGAAGATATACTCCGGACAACAGCATGGGTGCTTTGAATCCATCTTTTCGCGGGCAGATTGGGACGAAAAGATGGTATCGTTCCATATAATAAACCATTACGTCTCAATCTTGCGAATTATCGAATGAGCTGGGTGAAAATACGATGTTTATCCTGACTTCAATTTGAAAAGACGAAATATGTTCGGACAACGGAGACGTATTTCTCAGAAATAAGACATGGATCTATTCTCCTGTATGGAGAATAGAAGAGCCTTTTCAACAACCATTATTCCAAGGCGGAACAGAACGCATGCCCCTGCTCAAACGCCTGAAGAAAAATCTCCTTGTAAGGCTCATTGTTCCGCTTCTTCTGCTCTGGACATTGTCTGGAATACTCTTTTTTTCCTTAATTGATAACTCCATCGTCAACTTTCTTGATACAACCATCGAAAACAATTTGCATTGGCTGTCTCGTGACGTATTATTCATTTGTACAAAGCATCTTGATCAGCTCACTCATGCTCAAACGAAGCACACCCCTGAACAGCTCCAGCTCAACCAGGCGCAAGCTCTTGAAGAATTGGCAGTATATTTCCGAGAACACAACATAAAGGGAATCATCGCACAACACATGGCAGAAGGATATGAACCACTTCATGCAACCAATCATCCTCACCCCAATTTCAGCATCCCAGACTCCGCATATAAGACAAAAAATCTCTATAATTTCTCTCTCAATAACACGAAATACTATACGCTGACCTTTCTTTTTTCCCCATGGAAATGGAGAATCACCCTCATAAATGACAGTACACAATTTACCACACTCAATATACGCGTGCATCGTATTGCAATCGCGGCATCAGTCATTCTGTGTCTCACCGCTCTTCTTATGATTCTTTTAGCCGAACGCTTTATTCGGCATCCAATCCAAAATGTTATTGCCAGCATTCGCAAGGGGGAAAAGCCCCACTACACAGGTGTTGAAGAAATTGAATACTTGAGTACAGCCATTTGCGAGATGATGTCGACGTTGGAAGACCAAGGAAGAACACTTGAAGCAAAAGTTGCCGACCGCACACGTGATCTTGCCGCCAAGGCAGAAGAACTCGAGCGAGCAAATAGCCGGTTAACGGAACTCGACACTATGAAGTCAGTTTTTCTGTCTTCTGTTTCCCATGAATTGCGCACGCCTCTGACGTCCATTCTTGGATTTGCCAAAATAAGTGATAAAACGTTCAATAAACATTTCGGTCCACTCTATAAACATGATCCGGAACTGGCCAAGCGTGCCCGTGTCATTACCGACAACCTCGCTATCATTCATCAGGAAGGAGAACGACTTCGACGACTTATCAATGACGTGCTTGATCTTAACCGCATAGAGTCAGGACGACTGATTTGGAAGCCAAGTCTCTTTTCCGTTCGTGATGCCATTCTTGAGTCCGTTGAGGTCGCGCAGAATATTTTCACAGACAAACCAGTAGAACTCAAATATACAGTTGCAGACAGACTTCCTTATCTTTATGTGGACCGTGACAGATTCATGCAAGTCATGCACAATCTCATCGAAAATGCCGCGAAATTCACTCCCCAGGGTGAAGTTGAAGTCATCGCGCATGAATCAGCTCCCGGTGTTGTTCGTGTCCAGGTCAAAGACACCGGAACAGGCATTGCCCCAGAAGAATTATCCAGAGTATTCAATCTATTCCATCAATCGTTATATGGCGGAGACATCACTGCGGGAAAACCCACAGGGTCGGGACTAGGGTTGAGTATCTGTAAACAAATCATTGAACACTATGGGGGCGTCATCTGGGCGGAGTCGACTGTCGGAAACGGTTCGATTTTCACCTTTGAGCTACAGACCGCAGGACGCTCCCAGGATGTCCTCAACAAAACCTGAGTGGTACGCAATTCGCTGTATTGGCTGTCTCTGCAACCTGAATCATCCTTGCGTTGTACAGATCAAAGCCATTTATGAAGCACATGATAAATCATAAGCGCGACTTGGCATCTAAAACGCCGTTGCAATAAAATAAAGGACGGTTCCCGAGGAGCCGTCAGGAAATCTTTCTGAACACAAGGAAACGAAAGAAACGATTATGGCAGGCCTTTCTCAATATACACTCACCTGGGTGACGAACCAACTGGCTATCGGAGCTGCTCCCATGAGCTACGATGACCTGGATGCGCTCAAACGTGAAGGCATCGATGCTATATTGAATTTGTGTTCGGAATTCTGTGATCTTCACTGGCTTGAAGCCGATCAGGGATTTGAAGTCTACTACCTTCCCATCGAAGACGAATCTGCACCGGATATGGAAGCCCTTGAGCGTGGTCTGGATTGGTTGGATGAAGTCATTTATTTGGGAAAGAATGTTCTCATTCACTGTAGACACGGATTGGGCCGAACAGGCACCGTGCTCAACTCGTATCTCCTGCGCAAAGGACTTGGTCACAAACTGGCAGACAAGCGCCTCAAAAAGCTCAAAGCCAAACCGCAAAATTTCAGCCAATGGAGGTTCATTCGAAAATACGGCAAGCGAAGCGGACGGCTCCATTTGCGGGAACCCAGCCTGGAAATGAAAAACCAAGTCAATCTCTATCCTTTTTTTACCGATGTCGAGCGCGCGGCTGAAACTATTGACGCTTTCGCTCTCAAATATAATGTGCAGCATCATTGTGGAAAAGATCACGATGACTGTTGCCGCATACCATTCTCCGTGGGATTGGCCGAAGCTGTATACATCAAACACATGGTCAATCTGACGCTGGGCCGAACAGAACGACAATCCATTGTCGCCGCTGCGGTGCAATCCGCTGCAGCATTACGTCGTGCTCGACGAAACCACGTGCAAAGTATTCCTAACATGGAACGTCCCATTGACGAACCTCTTCTATGTCCACTCAACGAGTACGGTGAATGCCTCATATTTGAACATCGCCCACTGCGCTGTCGATTAAGCGACATTCCTGATACAGACTCGAAGAAAAGCCTGGAACAACGCCTTCAAGAAAGTATGGTGCAGACGTCAGATGCACTCTTTTTTGCTTTTGTCTCATCATTTCCTGGTGAGACAGAAAAAATGTATTTTTTCCCTGATGTTATATCCGGACGATTTGTTCAGATATTTTTCCATGATCTCCTTGAATCAGAAAAAACTGCAAAAAAAGCATCAACATCTCATACGCGAGAGAAGTAAAACAAAATACACATAGCTATCGGATCGAAAAACCACCATGTGCTATTTTTATGACAGTAGAAAAACATGAAATTCATACAATCGATTCGAGAATCAATCAATTTCTACATAAAACACCACCAGATAGACTTGATGTAAAAAAAAATCTCTGCAAAAGTAGCATGAACAATAAAAAGCTACAACATCACTACATTCATTTTTCTGCAGAACACGCTCCCCTCACCACCGTACAAAATCCATCCCCATGCTGTAATAGTCG
The DNA here is from genome assembly GCF_000429305.1 of Desulfovibrio inopinatus DSM 10711. NCBI lineage: Bacteria > Pseudomonadati > Thermodesulfobacteriota > Desulfovibrionia > Desulfovibrionales > Desulfovibrionaceae > Desulfovibrio > Desulfovibrio inopinatus. Next base: position 344,095 of record NZ_AUBP01000001.1, on the reverse strand, counting down.
CATATCTTCTTGACCTGACATACTAAGTCCTTTATAAAATCAAATCGACAGGAGTTTGGATCCCTCCCCACAACGCGACAACGGGGGTTCGTCGCGTTGTACCCCTCTATTCCGTACCCTGTCATATCGTTTGAGTCACTGGCTTTCGTGCCGCCCTTCTTACTCCGACAAGAGGTGCCTATGCTTGACACACTGGTCTTTTGCCTGGTTGTCCTTCCCTTCCTCGTCGGTCTCCTTCATGCGTTCGTGAAAAGTCACCAAGTGCGCACTACAATTGTCCTGGTCACATCGGTGATCATGGCATTGAGTTCGCTTGCACTGTTGGCAATGGGAACGTTTGAAGCGTATGACATCTCGACGTTTATAGGAATTGACGCCAATGGTCTGGTCGCTTTATGCGACTTTGTTCTGTTGTTTGTTATTTTGTATTTCGGTTTTAAACGAAAAAACAACCTTATCATGGGATTTGCCGGTTTTCAGATTCTTGCTCTGGCATATCTCGAATTCTTCCTCATGGACCACACAACCCATGTTCCGGCTATTTTTGCTGACAGCCTGAGCTTGGTCATGGTTCTCATCATTTCCATCGTCGGTCCGCTCATCTGGATCTACGCATTGGGATACATGAAACACCATGAGGAACATCTGAAACTGGCCAAAACCAAACAGCCCCTCTTCTTCGCCTTCCTCACCTTACTTCTCGGGGCTATGAATGGTCTTGTTTTGGCCAACAATCTGAACTGGATGTACTTTTTCTTTGAAGTGACAGGCTTCTGTTCTTTCATCCTCATCAGCCATGACAAGACGGAAATCGCCATTCGCAACGGCGAACGAGCCTTGTGGATGAACCTCCTTGCCGGTGCATCCCTGTTAATGGGCGTCATATTGGTCCAGCGCGTCATGGGAACTGTCTCGCTGGTAGAAGTGCTGAGCGAATCGACGACCCTCGGCGCTGTCATGCTCCTGCCGTTGTTCTTCATGGCCTTCGCAGGATGCGGTAAAGCCGCCCAGGTCCCCATGCAAAGCTGGCTGCTTGGCGCTATGGTCGCACCGACTCCGGTTTCGGCTTTGCTGCACTCGTCCACCATGGTTAAAGCCGGCGTGTACATTGTCCTGCGCTTGGCCCCGGCCTATGTGGGGACGCCGCTGTCCAGCTTTATTGCCTTGTTCGGCGCGTTCACGTTCCTTGTGACATCGGCCATGGCTATTAGCCAAACCAACGGCAAAAAGATCCTGGCGTACTCCACGATCGCCAACCTCGGGCTCATCATCACCTGCGCAGGCATTAATACCCCTGCCGCCTTTACAGCCGCGATGATGCTCATCATCTTCCATGCCGTTTCCAAAGGTCTGCTCTTCCTGTGCGTTGGCGCAGTACAGCAGAATATTGACAGCCTCAACATCGAAGATATGCGTGGCCTTTATAAACGTATGCCCCGTACGGCAACGATTATGATCATCGGCATCATGTCCATGCTTTTACCCCCCTTCGGTGTACTTATCTCTAAATGGATGGCCATTGAATCCGCTTCGGTTATGGGCGGGGGAATGCTCCTTGTCGTTACGATGCTGGCTTTGGGAAGCGCTTTGACGGTTGTTTACTGGGCACGATGGGCCGGTATCCTTATGAGCACACCGTTTACCGAACGCGCTCCCGCACCGGAACAACAACCGTTCACCCTGCGCATGCCTTTGCAGGTTCTCATCGTTATGGCGATTGTCTTGAGCATCTTTGCTCCCTTCATCTACACGGGGCTGGTTGAGCCCGTCGTTGCGCTGTATTACGCAACGCCCGCGTTTGCCGTCAGCTATGGGACGTTTGCCAGCAAAACGGGGATATTTGTGACCTACCCTGTTTTCCTGCTTCTCGGCCTCGGTCTGTTTTACGCCATGCGCGCCGCGAAGCGGATGAGCAAAAAATCTGCGAGCGAACCGTATCTGTGTGGAGTCCAAGCTACCGAAAATGGTGTTGCCGGCTTCCGCGGTCCTTTGCGCCAGATTGTCGCCCCTGAAGCCTCGAACTTCTACTTGGCCCAATACTTCGGTGAAAATGTCCTGACCAAATGGGTCAACGTTATCGCCCTGGTCCTTCTCGCGGCTACTCTGGGAGGATTGCTCTAATGGCTGATATCATCATCGCCCTGATTGCGGTCATCTTGGCCCCCATCGTCGGTGGACTCATCTCCGGGGTTGATAGGAAAATTACGGCTCGACTTCAGTCGCGCTTTGGTCCTCCTATTCTCCAGCCGTTTTACGACGTGTTTAAATTGCTGGGAAAGACCCCCATGGTCATCAACTCGTGGCAGGTTTTGTGCGCCTATGTTTACTTGGCCGCCTCCATGCTGTGTGTGTTTCTTTTCTTCATGCAGTCCGACCTGCTGCTTATCTTCTTCGTCTTAACTATTGGTGCAGTCTTCCTCGTCATGGGCGCGCTCTCCACGCCGAACTCGCCGTATAGCCAGATCGGTGCGCAGCGCGAACTCATGCAGATGCTCACCTATGAACCGCTGCTCATCCTTGTGTTTGTGGCTATTGCTATGGTGACAGGGAGCTTCAAAGTTTCGGATGCCCTGGCGTATCCCAAGCCGCTGCTGACGCAGTTGCCGTTGATCTTTATTGTGCTGGGTTATGCGCTGACCATCAAACTGCGTAAATCGCCCTTTGATATCTCCGCCAGCCACCACGCCCACCAGGAAATCGTCCGCGGTGTTTTGACCGAGTATTCGGGACCGTTCTTGGCGCTGATTGAAATCGCCCACTGGTACGAAGTCATCTTCGTTCTGGCCTTGTGCGGTCTCTTCTGGGCCACGAACCTGTTCGGTATGCTGGTGTTGCTTGTCATCACCTATTTCCTGGAAATCATTGTGGACAACGTCTCCGCTCGTATGACGTGGCGGTGGATGCTCAAGGGTGCTTTGAGCGTCGGCCTTGTCCTGTCTTTTATCAACATCGTATGGGTCTACACCGCCGGCTAAATTTAGCTCGGTTTGGAGATACACATGAGCATATTGAACAATTGGATCAACAAGGGACGTCTGAAATCCCCCTGGGTTGTCCACTTCGACTGCGGCTCCTGCAATGGGTGCGATATCGAAGTCTTGGCCTGCCTGACTCCCATGTATGATATTGAACGCTTCGGCATCATTAACGTGGGGAACCCCAAACATGCCGACGTGCTTCTCGTCACGGGAACCGTCAACCACAGAAACAAACACGTTCTCAAAAATATCTACGACCAGATGCCCGACCCCAAAGCGGTCATCGCCATCGGTGCCTGTGGGTTATCCGGTGGTGTGTTCCGTGATGCGTACAATGTCGTCGGCGGAGTGGACAAAGTCATTCCGGTCACGGCGTACGTCCCCGGATGCCCGCCCAAGCCTGAAGCTATTATCGACGGCGTTGTCACGGCTCTGGAAGAAGTCAAAAAGGTGCTCGGTCTGACGGCGTAATACGCCACGCACCATAGCAACCCCGTTGCATCGAAAGTATTCTCAGCAACGGGAAAGGGAGACACCCGTGGAAGCAATTACCGACATCGCACTCGATGCCCTTCACAACGAAGTGCAAACGATGTGGGACAACAAATATCGACTTGTCACCATGACAAGTGTCGATCTGAAGGACGAAGATAAATTCGATGTCCTTTACCACTTCGATAAAGATCTCAGTTTAAAGACCTTTCGGGTCACCGTCCCGAAAGATACGGCAATCCCGAGCATTTCGGGCATCTACTTCGCCGCGTTTCTCGTAGAAAACGAAATCAAGGACCAGTTCGGTGTGAACTTCACCGATATCGCACTTGACTTCGGCTGCAATCTCTACCTGGAAGACGAAGTCATGACCTCGCCGTTTTGCAAATACTCTATCACCAAAAAAGACAAGAAGGGGTAGTCGGCATGGCACGCACCATTTTGCCCTTTGGGCCGCAACACCCGGTCTTACCTGAACCAATCCATCTCAAGCTCGTTGTGGAAGACGAAATCGTCACCGAAGCCTTGCCCCAGCTTGGCTACGTCCACCGCGGCCTTGAAAAATTGGCCGATATCCGCGACTTCAACCAGATGATCCAGATTGTCGAACGTGTCTGTGGCATCTGCTCGAAAATTCACGCCATGTGTTATGTCGAAGCCATCGAACAAATGGCCGACATCCAGGTTCCCCAGCGCGCCAAGTTCCTGCGCGTCATCTGGTCTGAGCTGCACCGTATCCATAGCCACCTGCTCTGGCTCGGCCTTTACGCCGACGCCTTCGGCTTTGAAAGCCTGTTCATGCAGTGCTGGAAAATCCGCGAACGTGTCATGGACATCAACGAAGCCACAGCTGGCAACCGCGTTGTTGTTTCGGTCAACGTGGTCGGCGGTGTGCGATACGACATTAGCGTTGAGCACCAGAAGTGGATTCGTGAGCAGCTTGATCTCATTCACAAAGAAGTGAAGCAGATCGAAAAAACCATGCTCGAGGACTACACCGTTCAAAAACGGACTCGTGACATCGGTGTTCTGACCAAAGATCAGGCTCACGAACTCGGCGCTGCCGGCCCCACGCTGCGTGCTTCGGGCTGGGCTCAGGACTGCCGTCAGCTCGGCTACGAAGCCTTCCCATTCCTCGACTATGAACCCATCGTGGAAATGGATGGCGACTGTTACGCACGCGGTAAGGTTCGCTTCCGTGAAACGCTTCAGTCGGTCGATCTCGTCCGCCAGGCTCTTGACCGATTGCCGGATACGGAAATTAACGTCCCCTACAAGGGCAAGCCGGAAGGCGAAGCCATCAATCGAGTGGAACAGCCTCGTGGTGAAGTCCTGTACTACCTCAAAGGAAATGGCACCAAATACCTGTCGCGCGTGCGCATCCGCACTCCGACATTTGCCAATATTCCGCCGCTTCTGGCTATGTTGCCCGGCATCGAACTGGCCGACGTCCCTGTGGTCGTCCTCTCCATCGACCCGTGCATCAGCTGCACAGAACGCTAAGAAGGAGCCGAGCCATGTTCATGACCAAAAACATTCTGCGCAACATCTCCAAGAAAAGCGCTACTCGGTTGTATCCGTTCGAAGTTCGCGAGCCCTTCGAGAATTACCGCGGAGAACTTATCAATGATATTGATAGCTGCATCTTCTGCGGCATGTGCTCGCGCGTTTGCCCGTCGCAGTGCATCACCGTCGACAGAAAAACCGGAGAGTGGACCTGTGATCCATTTGCCTGTGTCTACTGCGGCATTTGTGTCGATGCTTGCCCGCCGAAATGCCTGTCACAAAAAAGCGTCCATCGCACCTCCAGCCCGGTTCGCCTTATGATGGAGATGCAAGGCACACCGCCGAAACCCAAAAAGAAGAAAGCCGCCGAATAACGTTTTGACGGCACAAAAGACTCACACAAAGAGGCCGTCCGCAAATGCGGGCGGCCTCTTCTCTTTTAGAGCGTTTTTTAGTGAAACGGAAGAATGCCTCCGGCGGATTAAGAAACTTTAAATGGTTACAGTACGACTTGAAATGAACGGTATATCTGTAGGAATTTCAAGTTGTTCAACATAAACGATAAACGCTCTAATTGCTCACAAGATGAGGTAGATTCTATTCTCTCAAAAAGCTAAAGCGCCTTCTCCAATTCTTTCAGCCATTCTCGCCACGTTGCACCTGGATCAGATTGACATTCCCTCGAATGAAACAGCATGCAGAAATGTTCTCCAGCGAGCCAAAATGAAGATGCACATACGACGCCAGCACATTGCCCTGTACATATCCTTCATGCGGCAATGAGCTTCCATGGCGGTCTGCACAATTGTAGGCACGGGAGATTTTCATTGGATTAACAAGGCGTGAATAGTGAAATTCATGCCCCCGAACACACGTCCCGGGAGGACCAAGCAAAGTCTGTTGCGTTGTTGTCACCTGGCGATAGCCTAATGCAGCGAAACGCTTTTGCATAACAGCTTCACCCGGCAGGATACCGACCATAGGGTGCTGGATACCATCCGTGTCTGTCAGATGTTCAAGCAGATAGAGCATGCCGCCGCATTCGGCATAGACTGGCGCTCCGGTTCGACAAAATGCAGCAATGGATTGACGCATTTGCTCATTGGACGCCAATGCGGCAGCATGAACTTCCGGGTATCCGCCTCCGAGGTAAAGCCCCCGCACAGACGCAGGAAGTGCGGAATCGGTGAGAGGAGAAAAGAAGACAAGTTCAAATCCGGCATTTTCAAGAAATCGCAAATTTTCGTGATAGTAAAAACAAAAAGCCTGATCACGTGCGACCGCCAAGCGTCCACGTTGAGGATGATGGGATGGAGACGTCGGCGTTGGTGGTACATCAACACAAATCTGCGGTAACGCGTCTATAAGGCCGTCAATATCGACGTATTCTTCCAGACAATCGGCCAAATCGTGAGCCAGTTTCCCGACGTGTTCACTTTCTTCTGCCGTCACCAAACCAAGATGACGCGACGGCATAGTCAAGCCGGCCTGCCGCGGCAAGCCACCAAACATCCGTACGCCCGGCAAGGCGCGAACCGCCCCTTCCGCCATGTTTCGATGAGCCTCTCCACCAATTTGATTGAGGATCACCCCAACGATATTCAATGCGGGGTCAAACCCTGTATAGCCGGCAACAACCGCAGCGACCGAGCGTCCCATGGATGCCGCACTGACGGTAAGCAGAACTGGTATGCCAAGCATCTTGGCAAGCGAGGCAGTCGAACCCGTTTCATCGGTCCCCGATATCCCGTCGTACAATCCCATGACACCTTCGACCACGGCGATATCACACTCAGCTGTATAGCGAGAAAAGATGGAGCGGTTGGTTTCGCGGGACAACATCCAGGTATCAAGATTATGGCTCGGTCGACCTGTAATGCGTTCGTGATGCCCGGGATCAATGAAATCAGGACCAACTTTAAATGGGGCTACACGCAAGCCGCGTCGGCGCAAAGCAGCCATGAGTCCCATACTGACCGTCGTTTTGCCGCAGCCGCTCCCCGTTCCAGCAACGACAACGGCTTTTATCACGCGGCTCTTCATGGCGAACCCGACAAAAATTCGACAATTGCCGGCCAATACCCGGCATGATCAATGACATCATTGTGCCCGGCATGTTCCAACACAACCAGTGAAGACGGAGCTGACCAGACAGCTTGCAGAGCGTACGCACGTGGGAGTGGTGTTATTGTATCGTCCCCTGCTAACAGAAAGAGTGTTGAAGCATGTACATTCCGCGCATCGGGAAGAACATCGAAACCGTGCCGTAGAAGAAACCGGACGGGAAGCCAGGGATACTGGCTTTGTCCAACCGCAGTAATACTATCAAAAGGTGTCAGCATGATGATTTGATGAACCGGACGCCTGGCTGCAACATGTGCAGCTATTGCCGTTCCGAGGCTGCGGCCGAAGACGATGACCGGTCGATTCCCCACAGCCTTGATAAGTGCATCGAATACAGCAAGCGCATCCTGCTTAAGAGCATCCTGTGTCGGCTCTCCCTGACTCTCTCCAAAACCGCGATAATTCAACGAAGCAAGAGATATCTCCGGTATATGACGGGCCGCCTCGGGAAAAAACGACAGCGCATCTTCGGCATTTCCACTCCAATACAACAGCACAGGCGAATTGTTCCCACGATCGAGCAATGCCCCTTCAAGAACAACACCGTCGTGCATTGTTACCGTCCATGTTCTGGCCTCAGGAGTCCGTGTAATCCAAGAGCGTGCGACAACGTCCACGTCGGCACCGGGAAAAACCATAGACCGCTGACAAACGTACATGTATCCCATGATACCGAGATACACGAGAAAAGCAGTGCCACCTGCTACGCTGAGAATCGAACCGATGTACATTATATTTTGAAACTCTCCGGATTGTGTCGACGAGGGGCAGGCCGAAAAACTTACGTTTCCACGGGCAAACAAAAGGTAAAAACACTGCCCAACCCAGGCATGCTTGTTACATCAAGTGCCCCTCCATGATGCTCAACGATTGCACGGCACAACGCCAAACCAAGCCCGGTTCCACGGGGTTTGTCCGTCAAGGTATCACCGAGCTGTTTAAACGCATCAAAAATATCTTCTCTCGACCCGCTCTCTATCCCAATTCCGCTGTCGGCGACACTGACAAGCATCTTGCTCCCAAGAACACTTGCCGTCACGCTCACACTGCCCTTGTCCGTAAATTTGAGTGCATTGGAAAGGAGGTTCGATACAACCTGCTCAAGACGTTTGGCATCACCGTTCACCTTCGGCAAGGAAGATGGCATGATGAGATTCAGCGCAATACTCTTCTTTTCAAAATCATGCTTATGCGTATTAACACTGTGTTGCAAAACGCTTTGCATATCGATCTGTTCCATATCCCATACGATACTCCCGGCTTCAAGCTGAGCTAAATCCATGACATCATTAATTAAGCCTGTCAGACGATGGGCTTCTGACTGGATAATGAAAAGCCCTTTCGCACTTGAGGCCAACAGGTCTTTGTAGGGAGGGGGAGCAGATGATATCGTATAAGCAGGGTGTTCAAGTTTTCTTGATAAAACTTTGGTAAAGCCAAGGATGGATGTAAGCGGCGTACGCAATTCATGGGAAACGAGACTCAAAAAATCGGATTTAAGACGACTTGCCTCTTCCGCATTGTCACGAGCCTTGCGCAAGGCATCTTCAGTTTGTTTGCGTGCACTAATGTCTTCCACCATGCCATCCATACTAACAATATCACCGTTTTCATTCACATTGGCCGTCACACTCCGCGCTGTCCAAAAGATTTCCCCATTCTTCTTGCGCATTCGCATTTCATTATGGCGTACGCTCCCACAACGATGAAGCTGGTCAAGGAAATCAAGCCGATCCGCTTCTGCAACATACAAGGATGTCGGCGAGACCGCTGCTAATTCTTCCGCCGACCCGTAGCCAAAAAGATGAGCCATAGCCGGGTTCACGGTCAAAAAACGCCCCGGCATATCTGCCGTGGCGCTATAGACACCTACACGCAGATTCTCCACAAGCTCTCGATACTTGAGCTCCGTTCGACGCAACGCATTTTCCGTTTTACGTCGCTCGGTCAGATCCTCGATCGTTCCTTCGACCAAATACGGGGGCCCCATGGGGGTCGGTACTGTTCGGATACGCAAAGAACCGAGAAACGTCGAACCATCTTTCCGTTTATATTCTACTTCGCGGACAATCACTTTTCCCGGCGCGCGGAGGGAACACTCAATAATCGTATTGCGTAATGAAACATCACAATACGTATCAGAACCGACATCAATCACGGACGTCACAAAATCATCGACCGAATCATATCCAAACATCGCGGCCAAGGCCGGATTGGCTTGCTCAAAGCCGCCCAGTATATACGCACGAAAAATTCCTATCGGAGCATTCTCGAAGATTGCTCGATATCTTTCCTCAGTCTTACGTAATGCCGATTCGACAGCTTGTCGTTGGTAAATTTCCCGGCGTAGCTTGCGATTATTCACCAAGAGCCGCTTGGCTTGTTGCTCGGTTTGCGCATCAAGACCAAAAAATCGGCCCAAAACCGCCGGATCGAGTCGATCCATGTTGAAAATGGCAATTGCACCAGCTTGCAAGGCGCGGCGTGGACTGTCCTTGTCATCTTCACTGGAAAGCACAAGCAGCGGTGTTCCCTGCCCATGTTCGACGACACTCCGAAAAGGATCTTCGCATTTGGCAAGCACCTGAGCGTGCGGATCAATCATAATAGCATCAAAATGCTGTTCATCAAGGAGGGTCATCGCTTGAGTAAATGACGCAGCACAGACGACTTCCACCCCGAAGTGGTGAAATCGCTTGGCGACATCATTATCAGCGAAAAGGAGAATGCGTCTTCGAGCAATGTGTTCCATAGCGTAGCCAACCGCGTCGGATATGCTCCTCGTTCTCAGGATTCATATCCATTTTGGTACAATCTTCGCCCTGTGGCAAGAAAAGTTTGTTGTGCGATTACTGCAAATTGCAAGGCGCAAAAGGAATCGTCAAACATTCACCGGGACACGGAACACATCCCCAAAAATCGGAAACGGAGGCAAGACAGTGCACAATTTCCGTCATATGATGACGTCGATTTTCTCTCCCGATATGAACAAGCGCCAGAGATTTAGCGCAAACACTGCGAGCAAAGTCAATACTTTCGGAGAGGCTACAATGCCCCGGAGTACCCGGAGACATACCATATGCTTCATGCACAACGACATCAACGGCGTGAGCGAGTTTCTCTGTTTCTTGAGTGGGGTTTCCGTCCCCACTATAAAAAAGCGAAGCCGTATCGTCTTCAATTCGCAAGGCTAAACACGGGGCACGATGACCGGTTCGGGCTGTCTCCAACCGCATATCGCATACCTCCTGAGGGTTCCCCGGCTCACACATCACAAATTGCATTGCAAATGCAAACCGGTCAACGATCCCAGGATATGCTAACTCACATGCCGCCAGAGTTTTTTCTTTTATGTCGGTGCTGCCGACAATGGTCAAAGGGCGTATTCGCCCAGCTTCCCACATGCGCACAAGCAAAAACGGCAACCCCAAGAAATGATCGCCATGAAAGTGGGAAAGAAAGACGAGATCAAGATCATGCGATATTGCATCACCGGCAAAACGAAACAGACTGGCAGCAGCAGTAAAACCGCAATCGACAAGCGCCAGACGCTGTCCAGCAGATGTTTGACCGGAAATCAGCAATGAAGTGTTGGGAAGACATTCGTCAAACGCTTCACCAACACCGACAAACAAGACGTCCATCGTTATAAGGCATTGGCTTTGGCATCACGGTATCGACCGACAAGGAAGCCAATGATAATCCCGATGATACAACTCGTTATACACATGGTTCCGAAGAACCCTACGAGCATGTTGACATCTCCAATAATCTTGCGTCCGAAGAGGATATGATAGAATGCATACAATATCCAAATGACAATCCCGGCATGAAATCCATAGAATAAGCCATCCATCATACGATCATGCACTTCAATGGATTTGACATAATGATAACACACGAGCTGGGCAATGACCCCAAATAACGTAATCGATCCAAACGATGCCAAAAGTTGAATGACCATAACAATGATCGAAGCATAGAGGGGGTCACCTTTACGTATGGAAACAATGAGCCCCGGCAACAGACTGACAAGCCAAATAGCAATGACAATATACAGTTGATAGCGGTCGTCACTACGAGGTTTTGCGGTACGATTCAAACGAGCCATCTTTCTTTTTATCCTGAACGTAAGCGGTTTTCGCCAGCCGTAATTTTCCTGCGGGGCGTAAAGGTATAAGCAACCGCAAACGAAAGCAAGTCGGTTGCATGGTCAGGGCGAGTTTTTGTCTTTTACTCCTAAAAGACCTCTGCCCAAAGTGATTTCGCGTTTGTGCACAACGCTGCACTCGGATATAATGCATTGTTCAGTTTACAATAAAAAGACAAGATTTTTCCCTTTTTTGGGAATAAAACTTGCTTCTCCAGCAACCATGGGGCACTATCTGTTTTCTTGAATGACCCTGCCCCTCCAGGCGCGCGACGGGGCCGCGCAATCTTTTGAGACGGTTCATGGGATTTTATAGAATAATCGCTCGCCACTTTCGCTTTTTTGCGGCCACCTGTGGGATGATCGGCATGACCATTCTTCCCGTCTTTTTGGCCTATTCCCAATCGGCCCAGTCGGATCAACAGCAAGAAAATACGGAATCTCGCCTGCAATCCACCACATCGGCGCCGGAACAACACGAGAATGCCCCGAACATCGACACGGAGCAGAATCAGGACGATGTCCAGGAACAGTCGAACGGCCATGAGGACCAGCCGGAAATCGTTGAGCGTGACGGTGTGTATTACAAGAAAGGCGAAGAAACGCCATTTACCGGTGTTTTGGAACGACGGCGTAAAGACGGCCTTCCCCGACTTGAAGAACGGTATGAACATGGCCGTATCATTCGCATGCGGCAATGGCACCCAAACGGCAAGCTTGCCGAAGAAACCGCCGTTTCAGGCGATACGTGGACGCTTCGACTCTGGAATGAAGATGGCATTCTGGAGCAAGAGACGAACGTTGTTGTGAAAGACAAGAAAAAGGTCTCGGAATCAAGTAAACTCTGGCATGAAAACGGGCAGCTCAAACTGGAAATCCATTTTGCCGGGGAGAAGCTCGACGGCGTCGTCCGCGAGTACGCCAAAGACGGTACGCTCATCAAACATGAAATTTATTCCCAAGGTAAACTCGTCACCAAAATCAAGTAACCCATCAAGGACTCTCCCGTGTCCGACGATTTCAGCTACACGGCAATTCCAGTCTTTCATGATACCTCGCCATATGAACTTGTCGATATCCGGCTTGTCATCGACGGTCGGACGCGCCATCTCGGCGGACGGCATGCCGCACAACGTGAAGTCAGTCAGGTCGATAGTGCGGCGCAAAGTGCCTATCCCATTATTCTCCTCGGGAGTGGACTCGGTCATGGCATGGCTCATCTCCTCAAAACGAAACCAGACCGCCTGATTATTGTTGTCGATCGAGAAACTCCTATTCTCGACCTTACCGGCGCACGCCGGCTCAAGGCCAACAATCTCATCTGGATTGACGATCCCGACCCGTTCCAGGCCGCGACCTTGGTTCGTGATACTCTCGGCAGTGCACTGGATCGTGCTCATATTATCGCCCAGCCAGCATGGTTGCGTCTCCGGCCAGAATATTATCCCACAGTACACCATCTTCTCCAAGCTCCAGCTCCGTCGTCGCTTTTTCAACAGGTAATGAATTATCCACGGTTTGTCGGGTCATATCCGAAAACCCTCATGATCCGCTCCGGATACTTTCTTGAAAACGAGATTGAACGTGCTCTGGCCCGACTTGGAGCACCGGTGGTATCCGTGGACCTGGCTGACCGCCGAACCGGGAGCACGGCATTTGTAGAGGCCTTGCTTGAGACGGTTGCAGGTTTCAAACCCGATTTTGTACTGACCATCAATCATATCGGGGTGGACCCACACGGCAAGCTTCTCGACCTTCTTCATCGTTTCCGTTTACCCTTGGCATCATGGTTCGTGGACAGCCCGCGCTTGATTCTGCACGAACACACCGAGCTGGCACAGGACGCAACGGCCATTTTCACCTGGGATAGCGACACCCTGCCCTGGCTGGAAGCCAAAGGCTTTTCGCGTAGCGTATATCTTCCCTTAGCCACGGATACAACGCGTTTTACACCTGGCCCAGCCTCTCCTCCTCCACACCCATTTGCGACAGCCGTCAGTTTTGTCGGTGCCTCCATGCTCAGCCAAGCACAAGATCCTTTAACCGACTTGTGCAACCAACCGAATTTAGCTGCGCATATTCAACGCGTTGCGACCTGTTTCGCAAAAAGTCCCGCCCACGATGTTCCTGGCATCCTCAAAACGCATTTCCCTGATCTTTTCCACCAATTTAATAACGCCACTTCTCGTGAACGCCTTGCATTTGAACTCGCCGTGACATGGAATGCAACCCGAGACTATCGGCTCAACTGCATCTGGGCGCTCTTGCCGTTTCACCCGCTTATTGTCGGTGACGCAGGCTGGCAAGAACTTCTTCCAACAAGGCCTCGTTGGCACCACCACGGCCCAATCGATTACTATACGGAACTCCCAGAGCTGTATCGATCGTCTACCATCAATTTCAATTGCACCAGCCTGCAAATGAAAAATGCCGTCAATCAACGTGTATTCGATGTCCCCGCCTGCGGAGGGTGCCTGCTCACTGATTATCGCCAACAAATCACCCGCCTCTTTGACCCTGAAACCGAACTGTTCCTCTACACGACGCCGGAAGAGGCCGCAGCCAAGGTGAAAGAAATGCTCCACGATAAAGAACGACGCGAACACATCGTGAAAAATGCTCGGCAACGCGTGTTGCACGAGCATGATTATACGCATCGCATGATCCAGCTTCTTCAGACAATGCAACGATGGTTCGGTTGAGACAACACGGTTTTGGATCAGAGTTCTCGTGCGTCGTGAATGGCTCGTAAAGCGTAAGAACGGGATACAAAACAATCGTCACCATTCCCTGCTATACTTCAAACAACGTTCAAGAGGATGTGAATTCATGGGAAAGTCAATTTTCATGAACATTCTCGCAATACAGATATTTTACAGCGCATTCCTCCTGAAATATTTCGTATTATTATACACTCGGCGAGAAGAAATATACCGAGGCACACATATCAACAAAACAAAACTTCCACACGGAAACATCAAACTCTTAATAGACTTAGGTATATTATCTATTTTCAAACAATTCAATGTAGCTATACCATTAACTCCGAAAGTCCCATTGACTTTACTTTGGAGCAAGCCATAAGCAAGCAATCAAAACCTTGGTCAGACCACCAGCGTCGATTGAGCCGGTAGCAGTATTCATTCAGGTATTTTTGCAAGTGCTTCTTTTGAACGCCGTGATATCCTCCGAGAATAAACGCTTTTGCATTGGAGACAACGATGTGGATCGCCCAATCTTACTTCCCTTCATTCCGTTTCTTAAGGAGACGCGGCGCCGATTTGGGTACGTGTAGGAGAAGAAGGATTGAATTCTTTACTCCTTGAAATACTGCTCCAACAGCCGCGTCAGACTCTCATCCATCATGGTATATTCGTCTTCACAGAACTCTGCACGATCAGCGTCCAAAACGTCATCAATATCCGATTCCAGCACTTCTTCCGTCAGATCGGGATCAAGACCGTATGTCCAGCAGAGAATATTGAAATAGCGTTGTTGATCCAAAGAATGGGTATCCCAAAACGGGATGTCGTCAATATCCAATGATGCTTCTTCGGCCGTCAATAAAAAGAACTTTGCAGCATGCAACGCGTTGCTGATGCCATCTTCATCGTCTTCCCAAACATCATTAAGAACAATCCATGTCGATATCTGATCGGCAACATCCTCTTCCCGCCCCGTGATGGGAATGTCACAGACATCGATCAGCGCATGCCCAAGTTCATGATACAGCGTAAACAAGACCGAATCGACAAAGATGGCATCCTGATCATAGTCACTTTCTTCGGTCAGTTCCCCTGCTTCTTCATACAAATATTCCAGCAATTCCCGACAAAAGACGATTGTCTTCTTTTCTTCATCATAAAATGCATTGATTTTTGCACACGGCGCAACAACGAGAGCAATATTCACAGGCAACGCATAGGAACTGTTGACATGTTCGGCAAACGTTTCAAATGTCCGGTCTTCGTCAAGGACTGTACTCCACGGCGTCTTGCCCAAATCGGTTGGGGTAAACTGGATCGTCCCCGCATCGACGTTTGCGGCGAGTCCGAACAATCCTATGAAGAGGAGTGAAACCATGTAACGAGATAGATGGTCGTCACCATGATGATGTCGCATCACTTCTCCTTGTGGAAACATATGGGAATACAATACAAAACGCTTGCACTGTTCTATGCCTCTGCTTCACGGAATTATACTCTTTTGTAATACATAAGGCGAGCATTCATAACATAACGTATCGCTCATCCTTATCAAATCACACGCGAAAACGATTCACTTCATGATGGTGCAAAATATTTCCATTACAGCCAAAGGGATGCTCCGAGCGAAGCCCAGAATTTGAGGCGGGAATCGCCGTTCTCGATTTCTTCCTTGTGCCGATCAAAGCATCACGCAACAGACGACACCACTCCCCACAATACGACATCATCTTGCCAGTTTTTCGAGTTCATTTTACTCTTCTCCCATACGATATATGTATCGGGGAGATACGCAATGACGAAGGGGTATGACGTAACCGCGGTAACGATTCGGGAGCCGAAAAAACTCGTTTTTAAAAAGATAAAAATAGATACATTTGACCTTTTTAAACGCCTCTCAAAAGTCACAGGAAGCGCCTTAACCAATAACTTTGGTGACGTCGTGCTTGAACTCATTGATCTCCCGCAATGTCTAAAACAAATAAAGTCCCCAGAAGAGGAAGGTTGGCTTCTTCTTTTCACGGGTTTCAAAAATGCTGCAGAAAAAATGGTTGATGAAAGCCTGGAATACTACAGAACTGCATTACCTGAACAAGCTGAAAACTTAGAAAAAACATTTCGAGGAGTCCTCAAAAGCTCACCTTTCATTTTAGATTCCGATTTTCTTCGGAATCCATCCGAGCATCAAGCTATCCAATCAGCAAAACAGGAGTTCAAGCGCTGGCTCATTGATTGCGGTTACCATGATTATGAAGCCAACAACATGGCCAACCGCTTTCCTCGCTACGTTGTCTATGCCCTTCGCAACGCACTTGCGGCACAACCCGATGCCTATTCCGCGCTCATTGAAAAGTTATCCACGCAAACGGCAATAGACACAGCCTATCAGACAGAACTACAATGGCAGCGCTATGAAGAATCGCTCATTCACGAAGTCCATAAACCGCTTTTCGGGGAAACCTTTTGCCTGAAAGATATCCACATTGACTTGCGCGCCTATTGGCAAGAACCAATTCGTGCGAAGGGGGATGACGCTTCAGACTTACAAAAAGACTACAACAAACACCTTGTGCAACTTGATGACGCCATTCAAAACTGGCTCCGCGTTAAAGATAAACAGGACTGTTACCGCGTCATCTGTGGCGATCCCGGAAGCGGCAAATCTTCTTACGCCAAGATGTTGGCGTATCAACTTGCCAAAAAGAAACAACAGCACGTTATTTTCATCCCACTCCATCGAATTGACGCCTCGCTTAATATCCTTTCAGAAATACGACGATTTTTGTCCGATCGAGATGAGGACGACGTCGGTATCGCATCAGATAAAGACCTAGTAAAAGATAATCCACTCATCATCCTCGATGGTCTGGATGAATTGGTACATAAAGGCAAATCTGGGCAAGAGCTCGCCAACGAATTTGTCCATGCGACGTTAAAAGAGTGTAGAGAACGCAATGAAAATCAATGCCGCATGCAAATTCTCTTTACAGGGCGTGACCTTGCCATTGATGCATGCAAAGGCTTCAAATGCCATGAAGCCATCCTTCATCTTCTCCCCTACTGTCTTGATGACGAGAAATACAGATGCCTTATAAATAATGACAATGTATCCAAGAAAGACCAACGAAGAGAATGGTGGACAGCGTATGGCAATCTAACGGGCCAAAATTTCAGCACCTTCCCCAGCGTACTCAATCGGGAACGTCTTCAAGAAATCACAGCACATCCGTTACTCAATTATCTTGTTGCCTTGAGCATAAAAGATGACATCCAGGCGCTGGAAGCCATCGAAAATATATTTGATGTCTACACTATGCTCATGGAAAGCGTGTACGAACGTGTATGGGGAAAACCGCACCCAACATTAAACAATATACAAGAGCTAGACCAATTTTTCCAATTTCTTGAAGAAGTCGCCCTTATTGCCTGGCAAGACAATGACCGAAAGACGACATTCAAAGAAATACGCGAGCGCTGCCCACAAAAGATACTCCAGTATATTGATCAAAACCTGGAAAGCATCCAAGACTCGCAAGTCGCGCATCTCCTCACGGCATTTTATTTTCACAGCACCGAAAAGCTCAAAGATGAAGAACGCACCATTGAATTCACGCACAAAAGCTTCTTAGAGTATCTCGTTGCACGCAAAATGGAGAGGACCATTGAAAATATTTCAAATAAACTGACAGAGGACGATGACTATACCGAAGACAATGTTCTGGAAGAATGGATGAATCTGTTTGGATGTTCTGCTCTTGACAAATTTATACATCAATTCATTGAAGAACGAATAAGTAAAAAAAATGAAGAAAGTTTGAAAAAATGGAATTCCGCGCTCTGCTCCACCTTCCAAGTATTCCTCAAGAAAGACTTTCCCTTAGAGAAAACACAAAAAACATACAAACAAATGGAGAGAATGAGCAGAAATGCCACGATAAATTTGCTCGCCGCACGAAGTACGTGCGCCATGGCTTTCGATGCTTTGGGGAATGAAGTTTCTCATGATCAATATATAGAATTCGATCCGTCTACCCCTTATGCGCTACTCAAAGTTGTTGTAAAAATAACACAATTACACGATTTTTTCCCTTTGAAATTTCTCAATCATATTCATGCACGTAAGCAAGATCTACTTCAAACACAGCTTCACTTTGCCATTTTTTACGAAGCGGATCTCACGGAGGCAAATCTTAACGGAGCGAACCTCATGATGGCGAACCTCAGGAGAGCAGACATCGGGGGGGCAAAACTCACACAGGCGAACCTCGTGATGGCAAATCTCGGGGGGGCGAAACTCGGGAGGGCGAAACTCGGGAGGGCGAAACTCGAGGAGGCGAAACTCATGTTGGCGAACCTCGTGGGGACGGACCTTAGGGAGGCGAACCTAGAGGGGGCGGACCTCAGGGAGGCTATTCTCGGAAAGATAGACTTTTCCGAAGTAAACAATCTTACAGGTACTCAACTCACCTCATGTGATAGAAACGGCACTCCCTACCCGCAAGATATGCTCGACTTCGTGAAATCAAAAGGTGCGATAATTGTGGACAATTAATAAGAACACTCAGAAAGTCATCTTTTAATAGTCTTATGACAATGGTACAATCAAGCATAGCACTGACAATGCCAGCACCTTCCATCAAAACCAACTCCCTCCCGACGGGCTTCATACCCACCCATTCCATCTCTTCATTCGTCATATCCTGGTTGGAATCGCATTGAGACAGTAACTCATCCAAAGTATACAGTGGACGAGGTGTGGCCTTCACAACCAGCGTCTCGCCCTCGACTTCAATGTTCACGAGCGACCCGGCTTTCAGTCCAAGAAGATCCAGGATTGTTGGGGGGACGACAAGCATAACGGCACCATCAACGTGCCGAAGAGGTGTTGTATACATCATGCCCTCTCTTGAATTGTTTTCCCATTTCATACAGCCCAACTCTCTTCTCGCCAACAAAAACGGGGCAAGGATTTTCACCCTTGCCCCAATATATCGCGTATGGCGTACGTCAGTTCTACTCACTGACAGCGTTGCGACGGTTCCTTCCGCTATTTCACCAACGTCGCTTTCCAGCCTCTCAATCTCGCCACGACCTTGTCTTTCCCCAACAGTTCCATCATTTCGAACAGGCCGATGCCGCCGCCTTGGCCGGAGAGGCTGAGGCGGACCGGGGCGCCGAGGTCTTTGAATTTGAGGGAGTGTTTGTCCATATAGCGATGGAAGGCGCCTTCCAGCGGTTCTTTGGTGAAGTCGTCGATCTCTTCGAAAATTTCGGCGAGGTCGCGCAGGCGTTCGTCGATGACGTCGTGATCCTGCTTGAGGAGTTTCTTTGTCGGCTTTTCGTCCACGGGGAAATCGTCCACGAAAAAGAACAGGGCTTTGTCGGCCATATCCTTCAGCGTTATCGCTCGCGCTTGCAACTCGGGGATGAGTTTGGCGAGCAAATCGGTATCGATTGCCGAGGCGCCAGCTTCTTCCAAGAACTCGGGGAGCAGACCGACCAGGCGTTCCACCGAGGATTCTTTGATATAATGCTGGTTGAGCCAGTTCAGCTTTTCCGGGCTGAGTACGCTGGGCGACGAGCCGAGGTTGGCGATATCGAACACCTCGAACAGTTCGTCTTTCGTGAAAATTTCCTGATCCCCGTACGACCATCCGAGACGCACCAGATAGTTGACCAGAGCTTCGGGCAAATAGCCGTCTTTCTGGTATTCCATCACGGACGTGGCCCCGTGGCGTTTGGACAACTTCTTTTTGTCCGGCCCCAAAATCATGGGCACGTGCGCAAACTTGGGAACATCCCAACCCAACGCCTGATAAATCAAGACCTGTTTCGGGGTGTTGTTCACATGGTCGTCACCGCGGATAACGTGGGTGATGCCCATATCATGGTCATCGACAACAACGGCCAGGTTGTAAGTGGGCGTGCCGTCGGAACGACGCAGAATCATGTCGTCCAGTTCGGCATTGTCCACGGCGATATGACCTTTGACCAAATCTTCAAATACCGTCGTGCCCACCAGCGGTGCTTTCAGGCGAACAACCGCGCCTTCACACGGTCCCAAGCCTTTTTCCCGACAGCAGCCGTCGTATTTCGGCTTGCGGCCTTCAGCCCGCGCTTTTTCGCGCATGGCTTCCACCTCGTCGGGCGAGCACGTACAGTAATAGGCGTGACCGGTTTCCAGCAATTTGTCGACAGCCGCATTATGGGCGTCGAACCGCTGGCTCTGGTAGACGGCTTCGCCGTCATAATCCAACCCCAGCCAGGTCATGCTATCCAAAATGCCCTGCGTCATGGACGCATCGGACCGGGTCTGGTCGGTATCTTCCACGCGAAGAACGAACTTGCCGCCGTTCTTGCGGGCATAGGCCCAACTGAAAATCGCGGTGCGCGCGCCGCCAATATGCAAATGCCCCGTGGGACTGGGGGCGAAACGGGTGACAATCTGAGACATGGTTTTCCTCTCTTCCAGAAAAAGAGGAAGCCAGACACAAGCCTGCTTCCTCTTGAAGGTGTTCGTACGTCGTTGGCGACAAGACGCGGGTTAGACGCTTTCCACAGCTTGCACTTCCGGCACTTCTTTCAGCACCATCCGTTCAACGCCGCTCTTCAACGTCATCTGCGACATGGGACAGCCCTTGCAGCGGCCGGTCAAACGCACTTTCACAATGCCATCTTCCGTAATTTCGACCAATTCAACATCGCCGCCATCAGCTTGCAGGGTCGGGCGGACTTTGTCCAAAGCCGCTTCCACTTTATCACGCATGGTCATATCTCCTTCACGCCGACGACGTGACGCGTCATCGGACGGATTATCGCGAAAATATCGTAAAAGGAGGTGTATCATAGCGCCTTTTCCTCACGGTCACAAGATTGGGATGAGCGTCTTCCATCGGCTGATGCCGTTGGCGTTCGTCATCCATTCCATGTGAAACAGAGTCGCCCTCTTCAACAGATCAAAGATATCCTTGCGATTCTTCTGCACAACTACTCACCCACAATTCGCCGCTCGGTTTTCAGCAAGCCCAGCAAAAGAACTGGGATAAGAAAGATCGTGAAAACGGTCGATATGGCCAACCCACCCAGCACAACCGAACCAAGGCCCCGGTACAATTCCGAGCCCGGTCCCGGCGCAACAACAAGCGGCAGCATCCCAAGCACGGATGTGGTCGCACTCATGTAAATGGGTCGCAAGCGGGTTTCGACCGACGTTTCCACGGCTTGACGCGGCGACATATCATGCTCGCGGATATTATTGAGCGCCTGGTGGACAATGAGAATCGCGTTGTTCACGACGACCCCGATAAGCATAACAAATCCAAGCATGGTTAGAATGTCGAGCGGTTGCGGAGCAATGAACCAGTTGACGAGCTTGAGACCGACAAAGCCACCCGCTGCCGCCAACGGCACCGTAAACATGATGATGAGCGGATAGAGAAAGTTGCTGAAAAGCGCGCTCATAAGCAGGTAGGTGATGATAATCGCCAACACAAAATTATCCTGCAACACGCCCCAGGTTTCCGTCAGTTTGTCGGCCGCTCCACTCAAGTTCACATGCAGATCGTCAAACAACCCGGCTTGCTTGAGCTTCGGCAAAATCTGATTCTGAATCGTCTCCATACACGATTCCAGGGGCATCTCCGGCGGCGGCGTGACCTGGAGCGTAATCGTACGATCAAGTTCGCGGTGCCGAATTTCCGTGACACTCGTTGCCCGAATCATCTCGGCCAACGAATTCACCGGCAACAACTCCCCTTCCGGCGTCACCACCAACGTATGGAACAACTCATCAGGGGTCGACACGTCCTCGCGCGATCCCTTCAAGACGAGCTCGATCTTCTTTTCGCCCTCTTCCTTGAAGTCGCCGATATCACGACCATCGTTAAGTACATCGAGAATAATGCCGAGAGACCGATTGTCCATGCCGACCGATTTGAGCTTCTCCATATTCGGGACAAACTGGACTTCCGGGTAGATCATTTCAAACGACGGGATAGGCCGCACCTGTGCCGTGGGCATGGCTTGTTTCAGCGTGCCGAAGAGCGCACCGGCAGCAGCAATGATCTTGTTGAGATCACCGCCCTGAATATCGACGTCAACGTTTCGGCCTTCGCCGATACCTTCGGAGAATATGCCTTGTTGCAGGCTGACGCCAAACACCCCAGGGAATGAATTCGTCAGTCCGGAGAGCATAGGAATCAGTTCGGCGGCGCGCTGTTCCTGCATACTGATGACACCGAACAGGAAGAAATTATTCACGGCAACAAAGAAGACATGCTTGATGCCCGGTACGCCGTTGACTTCTTCTTTGTTATAGTACGGTTGCAATCGTTCATTGACCTGCCGGCCGATGTCGAGTTTCTCTTCATACGACAGGCCTGGAGGTGGAATAAGAATATTGATCAGCAGGTTGCGATTACCCTGCGGCAAATATTCAAGCTTGGGAAAAAACATCCAGGACAACCCCACCGCCGCAAGCACAAGAATAACCGCCGTGGTGGATCGGGTGAACATGTTGGAGAGGCACAGCCGCACAAGAGCCATAATGGCTTTCGATGCCATGCGCCCAATGCCGAAAAACAAGGTGATGCGTGGCTTTCCGCGTTCCGCTTTGCCGGTGATGCGCGAAGACAATGTATACAGCCGGTCAGCCAACATGGGAATAACCGTAATGGAGACAACAAGACTCAACGAGATGGCGCAGGTGACGGCAATGGCGATATCTTTGAACAACTGGCCTGCTTCTTCCTGAATGAAAATAACGGGCAAAAATACGGCCACTGTTGTCAAAGTGGAAGCGACGACCGCGCCCCACACTTCCGTGGTGCCATCATAGGCCGCGGCAAACGGTGATTTACCCATACTTCGATGTCGGTCGATATTCTCCAAAACAACAATCGCGTTATCCACCAACATCCCCACGGAAAACGATATCCCGGCGAGACTGATAACGTTGAGATTGCGGCCAAATCCATTGAGAAAAATAAAGGTTCCGAGAATACTGATAGGAATGGCAATCGAGACAATAAGCGTCGACGCAATATTGCCGAGAAAAACAAGCAGTACGGCAATAGCCAACACCCCACCAATCATGATGTTTTGCTGAACAAGATCAATCGCGCCCTGAATATATGGTCGCTGTTCGTACGCCCAAACGAGTTCAAGATTCCGATCTTTCAGAAACTCCTCATTCAGCCTATCGGTGACGTCTTTGGTTCGCGCCGTCATATCGAGGATATTGACCCCGACCTGAGGTACTACCCCAATAGCAATGCCGGGGTTGCCATTAAACAGCATGACGTCTTTAGCTTTTTCGTAGCCGAATTCAACATCGGCTACGTCCCCAAGTTTGACGAAACGGTCGCCATATCCTTTGATGACGGTTTCGGTGACGTCTTTGGGGCTTTTATATTCGCCCAGAGTACGAATACGATAGTTGCGACGTCCTATATTCACGTCACCGGCCGAAATGTTGATATTATCCCGCCCGATAGCAGCAATGACATCGTCCACGGTCACGCCGAACGCCGCCATTTTTCGTGGATCGATAATAACATGCATCTGCCGCTCGCGCCCACCGGCCACGAACAGGTTGGAAACACCTTCCACGCGTTCCAGATATTGCCGTATACGATTTTCAAAAAACGTGCGTTCCAAGTTTGGATTGGCATCGGTTCCGGGGATCGCCTGAAACATCATCCAGATAACGGGTGACGCATTGGCTCCCGACGCATCGACAATCGGTTTGTCGACATTTTCCGGATAGGTTTCCACTTCGTCGAGCTTGTTCGATGTCCGCAGCAAGGCCTCCAGAATGGGTGTTCCCAACTCGAATGTCAGAGTGATTTGCCCCAAATTGTTCAGTGACGAACTTTCAATCTCGGTCAAGGCCGGGATAGACTTCAGGGCTTCTTCCTGCTCTTCGATGATGTCGCGTTCGATTTCACTCGGCGTCGCCCCGGGCCAGGTTGTTTCCACGGTGATTTCCGGTTTGGAAACATCCGGCGAGAGCTGGTAGGGCATTTGATATAAGCTCAACACCCCGAAAAGGGTTGCGAGAATGACGCCGACAAGTACAACAACGGGATTGCGAATGCTGAATTTGATGATGTCCATAACCGGCCTTGTCTGCTCCTGCTCTGTTTCTGGAAAAATTGAACGGAAACGCGTGGTTCCTTGTCATCCTCGAATCAACGCGCTTCACGAATTTTCTTCATGACGCGACATTTCATGATTCCTCTTCTATCACCAGCAGAACGGGAACCATGCTCAACGGCTGCATAAGACGCTGGATGACATCTTCCTGCCCAAAACCGTTGACGCATGCCGCGCTTTTTCGGTTGGCAAAATACCAGCTGACATTGTCGGCAACAGGATCAGCCAGAATACGGCGAGACGGAAACTGAACATGCCCGTACGCATCATGGGTGCGTAACCACGAGACGGCTGAACGTAAAAATTCGTCACGTTTGTCCGAAGCGAGTCGGGCAAACCAGTCGATTTCATCCCAGCCCCAGACCCATATGCCGCCGATGTCCTCTCCGCCCTGACCGCTCGACCCCCAATTATCGATTTCGACAAGATACGGGAGCCGTTCGGCGATCCAGCCCGACGGGGTGACACCGCCAAGCGTTCGACCATAAATGACATCTTCGGCGTCCATGGAAAGATGTCCTTCATATGGAATCCCCACCGTTTCCTGAATACGCATGGGATAACTCAAGAAGTCGAAAACGGTTTTCCCCTCGACCGACATGCCCGTGGGATGATGCGCGTCACAGAGGATCATTCCTCGCCGGGCAGCTTGCGCGGCATACTCCCGAATGCGGGTGAGGAGATCATAAAGCGCAGCATTCCCGGCATCATTCATTTCAACGGTATCCACCACACCGAAATGAAGCGCTTCATAGCCTGCATCGATATAGCGGCGTGCCCGAGTATAAAACCATAACCGTGTCTCAAGGCGCGACATGTCGGGAATCGATTGGCCGGAGCCGAAATAATCCCAATATGTCCCATCGGGATACAGCATGTCGGCATACCGGAAATGACGCTCGACCGGAGTCAATCCAAAGGCTTCGAAGGTCGTTGTCGGCACGGAGACGGCATCGACGCCGGTGTCCACAATTTCAAACACTCCGGCTTGAAGAATGATCTCCGGGTCCACAGCATGAACCTGGGCAGCAAGTGAAGCGGCTTGATCGAAAAACGCATCTACATCGGGAGGCGTTTCCCAAATGATGGACGCACGGCCAATGAATTTAGCACCTTCATCGTGAAACATACGAATATCATCAGCCAACAGTGCTTCATCATTATCCGTAAAAAGCAATTGATGGGATACGGCTCGTGAAAGATAGGCGTTCAGAACGGTTTCCGACATTGCCCCGTGGAAGGAAAACATCGAGTCAGCATACGACGTTCCTCCAAACAGTACCACAGCGAACATGATTCCACACAGCAACACCGCGTGTTTCCCAAATAATACGTTGCGTGGAGTACTAAATTTCGCCTGCAGCATTGATTCCGCCACGAGTTTTTTCGGGAAATCACCCCGAATCGCCGTCTCCTTGCAATGCCGCAACAAGCGCATCCACATCCACACGTTCTCGTACCAAGTCTGTAATGCGCTTCACCTTTCCCGGATCACGCAATTTCTGCGTCTGCTTTATAGCATCGACTTTTTTGGCAACCTTATACGAATTGTCTCGCGCTAAAATGACGGGAATATGTTGCTTCTTTGCCAGCGTCAGCACCATGTCCATAGGCGGGAGATTGCCCGTCAAAATGAGACAAGGTGCGCCACCTTCCAACGCCACGACCTGAATATCAGACTGGTCGCCTCCAACAATAATGCCGGTGTCGGGACGTTTTTGAAAATGCGTAATGAAATTCTCGACTTTCATCGCGCCGACCATAAACGATTCGATCATACGATCTGCATTCTTTTGGCCCGCAATGATGTGCGCTCCAAGACGCTCGGCCAGGTCGCCGACACGAACTGCACCAAGGACGGGATCACGAGGTAATGATCCCAAGACATTCACCTTGCTGGCAGTGAGCACCGGCATGGTCCAATCGGCGGTGTCGTGCTCATTTTCCGGCGGCAAATCATTCAAAATGACGCCAAGCAATCGCCCCGCCAATTCGGTTTGGGCGTGAATGAGATAGTCATAACGAAATTCACCGTGAAACCGGTCGATGAGCACGACTTTGGCATCCAGCGCGTTGGCAATGACAGAACCGTTGAGATTACAATACGCGCCGGAATGCAAAAAACTCCCGGAACCGGCAATAAGCATGAAATCATTGTTTGCCCGAAGGGTTTCATGCGCCTCGACAATCGGCTCAAGAAAGTCACGGCATCCGTGTTCGATAAATTCTTTTTTGAATGCCGGCGTAATCGCTGCCGGCGTAACGAGTTCATCAAGTTGGTGCAGACCAAGCAATGTCTGCACAAAACGAGCATCCGCATCAAGTTCACCATGTTCAGCCGATGCGGAAAACGCCGCACCAACCGGCTTCATATATCCGACCTTGAAACCGCGTTCGATCAAGATCAATCCCAATGCCGCAATGATGCAATTTTTCCCGGAATAAGAGTCGGTGGAACCGATATACAAACTATGCATAATATTCACCGGTTCGCCGCGTCGAATTGTTCACCCAGAGAATAGACGAGATCGCCTGGGCTGACGCCGCTGGTATCGTGGTAGTAATGCAAGGAATAATCTTTCCGCAACAGCACAGCCTTGACTTCAGCTGGTGGGACAAAGCCGGTTTCCAGGCTCATTGGCATTTCGGCAACACGCGTGATGGCACGCATTTTCTTCTCACGCATGTCCATGGTGAAACCAATATCTCCGGGCAAAAAGACAATTTCATTGTTGAACGCCCGAGAATATATCTCCGCCATTTTAATCCGCTGGCCTTTGAATTCTTCGCCGAATTCGCAAATACAACAAATATTTGGCCGTAAAATCCGGACAACTTCGGCTAAACCGAGTCGGCCAAGGTGATTTTTATAGAACGCACCTTCTCGTTTTCCGTCAATCAGGTAATTTCGTTCAGATTCCTTGAAACCGCCAAGATTGGCCACCAAAAGAACGAACCGCCCCGCCAATTCCGCACGTAAATCAGCGTAGGACTGGCCCAATTCTTCCGTGAATCGCGTATCCCCGGTATAAACAACCGCCGATTCACCCAGGTGAAAGACCATTCCCACCGAATCGCGATCCGAGAGAATGTCAAAGTGGAACGCGGGAAGAATCGTGACCGGAACGCCCTGGATATCCCATTGCTGACCCGGTTCAAGCAGGTGAATTTGGTATTCGTTGCGGGACGAGAGGTCGAGCATTCCAGAATATTTCCGAAACGTGCTCTTTGTCATATAGATGTCGATACGCTTTCGCCGAGGAGAAACCGCAAATGCCGCTTTGACCGCTGATTCACTGATCTCATCCATGCCTTTGCCCTGGCGCTTGGCCAGTTCCATGGCAATGGTGCTTTCATTGTTGCTTTCAGCAAGGCCCATAATCGCTTGATTGTACCGATACAGCAGCGTCAGGATCGATTCGAGGTCAGCCGTATGGTCATTGTGCGCGTGGCTTATGATAATGGCATCAATTTCGTGAAACAGGTGGCCAGTCCCTTTGAAGTTATCAATATAATTGAATCCCGGGTCCACAACAATGCCTTTGCCACCGACCCGTAAAAAGAACCCTCCACCCTTCCCGGCATGATAGTTGTCGGCGACAATCGGGGTGAAGGAATTCCAGCGCCGCAACACTTCAAATTGCGCCTCGCCTTCGTCCTCACGCCGTCCTTCGCGGATAAAGCGCATGAACAGATTCTTATTGGCAAACACGTTGTCTTCAATACCCATTTCCCGCGTGTCGCGCAGAATTTTCACAAGAGGGTCATCCGTGCTTTTTTGCCGGGCAAGCGCTTTTTGCGCTTTCAATGCCGATTCAATTTCAGCCACATGCATACGCGTCAATGACGTCAAATACTTTATGGGACGAAGTTCAAGCAGGGCCAAGGCGCGTTTAAACGCGGCCAAGGCGTCATCGAGTTGCCCAACAGCCTTATATGCCAGCCCCAAGGCACGAAAGACTCGTGGATCATGGTCATCAACATCCAAGGCACGACGAAAGTAATCGACCGCTTTGACATAGTCGCTCACTTCAAGACAGACATATCCCGCACCGGCCAAGGCTTCGACATGTTTTTGATCAACATCCAAAGCGTCACCAAAAGTCGCAAGAGCGCGGCGATAGCGCTTCTCTTCAAAATAGGCCATGCCCCGCAGTGCCAGCACCGCCGCGGAACGGTGGTCTTGATCATCGATAAGGTCAAGACTGGCATGGGCTTCGCCGATGCGCCCCAATTCTATGAAGCACCGTGCCTTTCCCATATTGATCCAGTCGAGATCCGGCACAACTCTCCCCGCCATGACAAATGTGTCCAATGCCGCTTCAAAACGGCGTTGCCGGACAAGCACCTCGGCGCGTCCGAGCAAGGCGGGCAGCAAGTCGACTGACTCGGCCAAAACACGGTCGAAGACATCGAACGCCGCGTCAAGATCGGCTTTCGCCAACAGCATGAAACCTTCCATGGCTGTCGCGAATGCCAGTTCATTGTCCAGCCGCCCGGCTTCGGCCAATCGCTCAAAAATTTCAACACGACCTGGCGTCGCTTCAGATAAGCGGCTTGGATCGACATCGGATAAAAATGATTCAATAAGATGGGGAAGAGTCATACATCTCCTCGCTTACGAAGATGGGGTCGGTGCGACAGCTTGGCCAGGACGAAGACGTTCATTGCCTTTCGTCACAACATGCATGCCGGCTTTAAGATCACCACTTTTGACGCCGGCTCTTTGTCCGGCAAAACCGACCACCGAGACAGGGATGATAACAGCTTTCCCGTCAACAACGGCCACCACCTGATCGTGACCACGCATTTTGAGCACCGCATCGCGTGGCACAAGAAGCGTCTCGACGGCTTGGCTCGTCGGCAAATGAACCGTAGCTTCAAGCCCTTCCACCCAATGCTGACCATTGATGCGAATGGTCACCGGAACTGTCCGTGTACGAATATCGCCTTTGGGGATGATAGCAAACAATCTTCCCTTATAAGCTTTTCCCTGAATCGTCACCGGGACATCCATGCCCGGCGAGAGATAGGGCAAAAGCGACTGGGGAACATGGACCTGAATTTCCACCTGACTGTCATCGGCTACATCGGCAACCGCCGCACCAATCGCGGCCCATTCGCCGACTTCGACATGTTTATCAACAATAACACCGCCGAATGCAGCCTCTATTTCGGTTTTGTCACGACGTATTTTGAGCCGATCCAATCGTGCTTGGGCAGCTAAACGGCGCGCTTTGAGTTCTTCCAGCGTATAATAAGCATTGTCAAAATCGTCTTGCGATATGGCGCGCTTTTTGAGCATTTGATCAAGCCGTGACAAATCCTTTTTTGCATCGAGCATCAGCGTGGCCACTTGATCAAGCTCGGCGCTCTGTGACTGAATTTCCTTATTCAAAAGCTCTGTATTGAGGACCACCAAAACCTGTCCTTTCTTCACCCGATCGCCTCGGTCAAAATTGGCCGACTCGACAATACCAGGAATTTCAGCAGCATGCTTCGATAAGTGCACAAAATAAGTTGTTCCCACAAAAGTCGACTCGGGAGCCAATTGCCCTTGTTCCACGTTCGCCGTCACCACTGGAGCCGGAGGCGGTCCACCACCTTCGGATTTGGCCTGCTGAGCCGAAGCCGAACCGATCAACACCATCACGAAAAGACAGGCCACAACAATACAACGCATGAATCATTTCCTCCACGAGAGGACCGCGCCGCCTCAGACGAAGGCATACCGTGTCGGCGCTGCCATACATAATGAACACTTCGTTAAGTGAAAAATTTTCCTACAATCGAAAACTGTACTCGTTTTATGATACTCTGGGTATCGTTCCGACTCCGTGCGGTCAATCCCTAGAAAACATTAACGTCATTTTTCTCTAAGCATCTGGATACGAAAGAATTCCTCCACAAATCATGCATGTACCGATACAACACAAACAGTGTAAACATGAGAATATATATTACCACATATACAATCGAATCAAATGATTCCAGATGTACACAATGATTTGAGTACTCATTGTCACAAGGAATGCAAAATCAAAATCATGGCATT
Source organism: Desulfovibrio inopinatus DSM 10711 (assembly GCF_000429305.1). Classification (NCBI taxonomy): domain Bacteria; kingdom Pseudomonadati; phylum Thermodesulfobacteriota; class Desulfovibrionia; order Desulfovibrionales; family Desulfovibrionaceae; genus Desulfovibrio; species Desulfovibrio inopinatus. The sequence continues at coordinate 313,930 of NZ_AUBP01000001.1, read as the reverse complement.
GGCACAACAAAAACAAACGCAAATTTGACCACGATCAAAACATCGCAACAACATTGAGGTATCCTTCCATCCAGCGTCACTCGCCATTATTGCCCTCAAGATTGGTAATGACAGTTGTCAAATACCCTTTGAACTGGCTCAAGTCCTCGTCATTAAGCCCGGTGCGCGCCACATCGAGGGTTTGAATTGCCAGCTGCAGAAATTCATCTTCCTGAGTACGCGCCTTCTTGGTAAGAAACACTCGCCGAACTCGTCGATCGGCCTCCTCACTCTTCCGATAAATATACCCCTTTTTTTCCAAAGCCCGAATCAATCGACTCACTCCGGTTTTTTCCTGACCGAGAAATAAGGACAATTCGTTTTGCGTTTGCCCATTTCTCAATCGAAGCACCGCTAACACCCGCCACTGCTCAACAGTAATGGGACACCCATGCGCTTCAAAACGATGTGCTAAATCGTTCGTTACGGCCCGAAAGCATCGGTACAACAAATACCCTAAAGGCGGACTGGAATAGATTGCGTCGTTATTCATCACATAGTTGTATGTGCAACATTATTTAGGGTCAAGATGATTAAAAAGGGACAGGCACTTTACTTTGATGTTGATCGAATTGTTGAAATCATAAAGATGAAACGGAACTTCATGTCGAAATCACAATCTGAGCGCTGCCTCAATTTCAGAAAAAACAGCAAAAAAATATACAGGAAAAAATACCGATATATGGAAATACACGGACGAGAGAGATGTCAAAGTACGTCAGAGATGTGCTTGTGCTTACAAATTCTCAGCAAGTCGTTTCAATGAATAGAAATCGATACCGGAAACTTTTTGAGGTTCACGTTGTACGGCTCCCGGTAATCCAAAGCGCCTGGAAATCGCTGCAACAAAGCTTTTAGACCCGATGATACCGGAGTCAGTGAACCATCGTGTTCGTAGAATAAACCGATCCGTATAGGAATATTCGTAGTCCGCCTGCCGCGCACGGTCAACAATTTCAGGAGCCAAGACGTTTCCTTTCCCCACATCGACCGCCCCAGTCTCATAGAGAAATTGTCTGTAATACCGAAGCGTATCGGCATCATCACCAATCCCCCACTCCATCATGCCGAAATCAGTGGTCAGAAGATTGTCACGATTCCCCGACTGTAGGTGATATCCCAACGAGCACCATCGATAGTCTTCAGGCCGATCAACAAGCCCAGCTCGTACTGGATTGAGGTCGATATACGCCAGACAATTCACTAACGTTCGACCATCCTCTACCAGAACACTCTTGAAGCGCTCTCCCCAAAGCGTCCCCCGACGATGATGTCGGGCATTGTAATAGCGAGAAAACGTCTGTTTCAGCTCACGCATGAACTCGGAAAGACTCGTCCATTTCTGACGTAAAGCCTCAATTTGCGTGAGGTTTGGATGTGTATCATGACCATAGCGACGACGAAACCGCACGATAACATCATCATCGTCGACGTGCTCTGCCGGGAGCATACGTACGAGAAGATGAAAGTGATTTCCCATCAGAGCGAATCCGAGGATTTGACAAAAGTACATCGCCCCAAACAGTTTAATCAAAGCGAGCAAGTGATCTTTGTCGGCCGCATCGAAAGGGAAACCATCTAAAGCGGTCCGAGACATAACATGATAAACGGCAGGTTGATCTTCAAGCAGCAAACGTGGAGCTCGTGGCATAACACCCTCTTTTTCACAGACAGGGCTGGATGATTTTGTTTTGGAGTTCATATCGTTATTGCAGCTTCAACGTCAAGAATTGTGCCTGTCCCTTTTTTGTTCGAAAGACGAACAGCGCGGATGCAAACTGCGCCATAGTCGAACATATTTGCAGTCACCTCAACGCTCTTGGTGGGTGTTTGCTTAGCAGAGAGCTTCACTCTCCCATCGGACACACAAAGTATACACAAGACAATACCCAAACAAACACACAGCTTTTGGATCATCGACAAAGTCCAATTGATCCGCGTCATTCCCTCTCGCATTGAGAAGGAATGACGCGGTATATATGTTGCTAATTGGAACCATATTGACGTTTTGTGCGGCCCGTCCGGAAGTGTGGCTGTCACGGGCAAGGAGTATCACCTCACTCTAACTTGCAACGGAGGTTCCATCATGTCGATTACTGGAAAAGGTGCATTGATCCCCAACTCCACTCTTGGGCGTGGCCGTTATATCATCCAGAGGCTTGCAAAAGGCTGTATCGACATTGTTGCGAATGGCGACCTCAACACTGGCAAGTAGGACGTGACAGAATAAAAGCTCACGACGCTCGACAACTTCGATATCATGGAGAGCATCGCGGACACCTGTCGTCAGAGAAACGTGTCCCAGGGAGCCCCGAAGAAGTGGATCGAATCATTACACCCAAAGTCATATCATCAGGGGGATACCTCAATCGCCCCGGCCACCTTTCTGGCGCACACACGACGAAGGTAGCTCACCAACGTCGTGCCTCCCAGCATACACGAATATCACTATCGAAGAGTCTCGGATTCATCTCCATCAATGGAGCATTCAGAATTATCAACAGTGGTATGGTATTCCAAGCAATCAAACATCTATGATCGAATCTGCTGAAAATACCCTACGCATTGTCCATGCAGGGCATGCTTTAGGATATTGCTCATATCCATAAAAAGGAAGAAGAACATGAAGCCATTTTTTACGCAGACAACACAAATTGGTGTTATTGTGAAAGACCTTGATACGACACTGGAAAAATATGTGCAGAAATATGGCATTGGGCCATGGAACGTCTATACGTTTAATAATAAAAACGTCGACAAACAATATATTGGACATGAATCTGCCGATTACACAATGAAGCTGGCCATCTGCATGGTTGGTAACACTATGTGGGAACTCATCCAGCCCATTAGCGACAACACGGACTACGTTCGTTTCCTCAATGAACATGGAGAAGGAATTCACCATATCGCTGTCGGAATGGAAAACTCAGACGACTACTTTAATTTCTGTAGCGAAAACAATCTGTATCCTATCCAAGGTGGCACGTGGAAGTGCAAAGGCGGAAACTTTCTTTATGATTATCGCGATACGCGCGAAGACCTCAAAGTCATTGTGGAATTGCATGCACCAGATGAAGGTATCGAATTACCTGAACCTGATTATGTCTATCCCGACGGACCAATGCCGCGCGACCCCGTGTTTACCGATGTCCTCCAGATTGGGATCATCTGCAAAGATTTAGAATCGACCATTAAAACATACACCAATAAGTATGGCATCGGTCCATGGAACCGGTATCGCTTTGACAAAGACACCGTGGGCGACATGAAACGGGAAGGTCAGAGGAAGGATTACTCCATGGACTTGGCACTGGCTCAAGTCGGAAATGTACAATGGGAGTTGATCCAGCCTTTGGATGACAAGAGTGATTATGCGCGTTTCCTCAAAGAGCATGGTGAAGGAGTCCATCATGTTGCTTTGGCAACGGATGAGGGCTACCAGGACGCCGTAAAATTCTGCGAAAAAAACGGCATCGACCAGATTCAGTACGGTTACTGGAACAATAACTTCCGTTATGATTACAGAAACACCGTCGACGATATGAAATGCATCGTCGAACTCTATGGTCCGGATGAGAGCTTTGACTGGCCAGAGCCGGTGGCTATCTATAATGTCCCCCACACCGTATAGTTCATGTGAATGAGGAAATCACGGAGAGTTCCATTGAGGCATCGTGGAACTCTCCGTTTCTGCCCACCAAGCATCTCCCTTTCCGGTCTGGATACCACGCGAGCTCTTCTTTATTTCACGTTATTTTGTGAATTTTACCTCACTGCGCGCGATATAGACACAACGTCTGTAGAATTGATTTCGTGCAACGCTGTTCTGAAGACGAACAGTGTCGAGAAGCTGAACATCGTTTGAGAAATAGCAATACCTTCGACTTCTCCCGAATCTATACGCTGTTCACGTTCATATTTTGAACATGATATGCATGCAATCGAGAAGATCCCTTTCCAATATCCCGCTCCATAAAGCATTTTCTTATTTCATGAGTGAATTCATATCGCACGAAATAAACCCAATTGAGGGTTTCAGCGTCAAATGCAAAAAACAAATTGAAGATATCCAACATGGTATGTCCTTTGCTTTAAAGCAATACGTGCATGAGTTCGAAGCTTCAAAATAAATTTTGACGACATTGGACGAGCACGAAAACGTAAAGCTCGCAGTATTGTCTCATGACGCGAATAGAGTGAAGCCAAACAGAAGGAGATTTCACGATGTCCATTTCAGGAAAAGTCGCGCTCATAACTGGTTCTGCTCAAGGAATCGGTCGAGGAATCGCGTTGCGTCTTGCCAAAGACGGTGCAGATATTGCGCTTGTCGACCTTAAACAGGATAAGCTGGACGCGGTCGCCAAGGAGATTGAAGCTCTTGGACGCAAAGCCACGACGTTTATTGCCGATATCAGTGACCGTGACCAAGTGTACGCAGCGATTGACCATGCAGAAAAGGAACTTGGTGGTTTCGATATCATGGTCAACAATGCAGGCATAGCCCAGGTAAAAGCCTTAGCTGACGTGACGCCCGAAGAAGTGGAGAGAATTTTCAAGATCAACGTTAATGGTGTGCTGTGGGGCATCCAAGCTGCCGCGGCTAAATTCATCGCTCGGAAACAAAAAGGCAAAATCATCAGTGCATCTTCCATCGCCGGACACGATGGTTTCGCCATGATTGGCGTATACAGCGCCACCAAATTTGCCGTTCGCGGCCTGACCCAAGCCGCCGCGCGGGAGTATGCCAGTGCAGGAATCACCGTCAATGCCTACTGTCCTGGTGTCGTCGATACCGACATGTGGGGCGAGATTGATGATGGATTCTCTAAAATCACCGGAGCAGCTCAAGGCGAGACCTTTAAACAATACTGTGCCGGTATTGCGCTAGGTCGCCCGGAACTTCCAGAAGATGTCGCAGCATTTGTTTCATATCTGGCCGGCCCTGATTCCGACTACATGACAGGCCAAGCTGTACTCATCGATGGAGGTATGGTCTACCGGTAGTATTTCTCTCGTGTCTTGAATTCCACATCTTCTATTCGCGTTATGAAATGATAATACCATAGCCCTCGTTGCCTCCACACACCCCATAAACATGGTGGATGTCTTCGCAGTGTTCCTCGTGCGTTCCGAACACGCGAACTGAAGGGGACATCCACCATGGCCTAAACATTCCAGTTCATCATCTTTCCACAGAATTCAGCTCATCTCTATACACACTATCTGTGTTCATCTTCGTCGAAAACCGTATTCCTCTCCGGCTTGCCCTTCTCTCATCACACGGTATATGCCCTAACTGCAAACTTAAGTTTTCAGTTGAAAATATTTGTTATCGGTCCAACACCCCGCACATCAAAGCTTATAGTGTATAATCAATATATTAGACGCAAAACATCGTTCTGGCCCACACTTTGCTTTTTTATAACCTCCATCGAAGCATCCACGTTGTCCCTCGGGTGGAGTGACAACTCGAATTATCACCTACGAGATGGAGGAGAAGAGTATGGCGGAACAGGTTATCCCGAAAACTGAAGACGTTGTTGTCGATAACGCGTCGGGCTCGCTGAGCGACCTCTGGAAAAAGGAAGATTATTGGGCCATTTGGCTCGGCTTTGTTATCCTCATCGTTGGAAGCATCATCTTTTTCAACAACAAACCAGCCGATATGGATGAAGTCTTTACCAAGTCCAATGCCATCATGGAAACCGAAGCCGCACGGGCTCCGTTTAAAACCGTGCAGTGGTATGAAGCACTCCAGACAAAAGAAAAAATCAAGGGCACGTCATCTCCCATTGCCAAAACAGTCCATAACTTCATGAGCCACCCCGGCAAGTGGAAATCCGACCCAATGGATTCGCTTTATATGAGTGCCGAACGCGCCGAAGCGTTGAATGCACAAAATACCCCCAAATATGAACAGACCAAAGCTGCGACCAAAGAAGCCAAAGCAGCGGCGTTAACGGCTCAGTCCGCGGCTGAATCCGCCGGTTTCAAAGATGCGACACTCAATGACACCGCGTCCAATGCCATCGATAATTGGCTCAAAGTCAAATCGGCGGAGTCGAAAGCCAAAAAAGGTGTCAGCAACAAACCGTATAACCATATTCCCACCTTGATTGGCCTCATGATTGTCCTGGCATTGTTTTTCTCCATTGGCGCATATTTCATGGGCAAGCCTGTAGGCGGCTTCCTGGTGGGCTTCGTCGGGGTCTTCGCCGTCTCCATTCTTGCGTATTTTCTCGCCGGACAATCGACGATGGCTCATTACGGAATCGGCAATGCCGCTTGGGCTATTGCTATCGGTATGCTCATCGCCAATACAATAGGCACTCCCAAATGGATCAAACCGGCCTTGGAAGTCGAATACTTCATTAAAACCGGCTTGGTTTTGCTTGGCGCGGAAGTCTTGTTCAACAAAGTTATTGCTATTGGTGTTCCCGGCATTTTCGTCGCCTGGGTCGTTACACCGATCGTTTTAATCTCTACGTTCATTTTCGGTCAAAAAGTACTGAAAATTCCTTCCAAAACGCTGAACATGGTTATTTCTGCCGACATGAGCGTATGCGGCACTTCCGCTGCCATTGCCACAGCCGCCGCGTGCCGCGCCAAAAAAGAGGAACTGACCCTGTCCATCGGTCTTTCTCTGGTGTTCACAGCTATCATGATGATCGTTATGCCCGCCATCATCAAAGCAACAGGAATGCCCTATATTCTTGGCGGTGCATGGATGGGTGGCACCATTGACGCAACCGGTGCCGTTGCGGCAGCAGGTGCGTTCTTGTCCGAAAAAGCCCTGTATGTTGCGGCCACTATTAAGATGATTCAGAACGTCCTTATTGGTGTCACCGCCTTCGGTGTCGCCGTATACTGGTGTGCCAAGGTGGAGTGCCAAGAGGGGCAAAAAGTGAGCTGGATGGAAATCTGGTACCGTTTTCCTAAATTTGTTCTTGGCTTTCTCACTGCTTCCGTCATCTTCTCCCTGATCTATTCCAGCTTGGGATCCGACGCCGGCTTCAGTCTGGTGGACCATGGCGTATTACGTGGCTTCTCCCGCCTGTTCCGTGGTTGGTTCTTCTGTCTGGCTTTTGCTGCCATTGGTTTGGCCACAAACTTCCGTGAGCTGAAAAAATACTTTACAGGTGGCAAGCCGCTCATTTTGTACATGTGCGGTCAGTCCCTCAACCTTATCTTGACCCTGACCATGGCGTATATCATGTTCTATCTCGTCTTCCCGGACATCACCGCGAAGATCTAACACCCCCAATATCAATGATCCCCCGGGCATACCGGGGGATCGTCACCTCAAACCCAAAGGAACTGCATACAATGGAAAATAAAAATGTCTTGACCCGTTGGATGGCTTTGCTCGGTGGTATTGTGTTGATTTGGGCTGTTTTGTTTGTTGGAGGAGGGGCACTGCGAGATGCTGTCCCCGAAATCAAGACGTTGGCGAATTTTGTTGACGCATCAGGGATTGAAACCGGTAACTTTTATTATACCGATGTAGAAATCGTCGGGCACGCCGACATCAACGCCCGCAGCACCTTTGAATATACGCCGCACGGGCCACACCCCGATCAGGGATCATCATCCGCATCCTGATCACACGAAAAGAGCGCATCGATGTGGCGACCAATATCCTTTATAAATATTGTAAGCCTGACGACGGACGCCAGGAAATAAAAAAGCTGTTCTGATTCGGTTTTTCCCAAGCCATACCGCACTAAATAGAGATGAAAACACAAGATGAGAGAAAGCGAACACAACAACGCGATGCCGAGATGCATGCCAAGCCGTGACATGACGGCTTGGCTTTGACGTTTTTTCCGGAAAAAAAGCACCATGTCGGCGAGTATTCCCAAGAAACCGAGCCATGCTCGTGAAAACAATTCCACGGAAAGAACGCCCATAACCAGAGCGAAAAGGAGCTGCATAGTGGTATCCATAGGCCGACCTTGTTGGACGCATGACATATTTCCCAGTATAGATGTACCTGCGTGACCATGTCCGGTCAATGCACGCCGAATGTTTCGTTCTGCTCCTAACCGCTTGGCACCATCATGCAACTTCCACGTCCTCATTCCCTGCACAGCCGTTTTTTTCTCGGTCTTTGCGCGGCAACATTTTGTATTGGAGCCCTGCTCGCCACAGGGTTTTATTTTCACATGAGCACTTTTCTCGAAACAGAAGTGCGTGAGAAAGCCAAACTTGTTCTTTCCCAGGTCGATTCTGTTCAGAGATATGTTCGCAGTGTCCTCCGTCCCGCCATGTATAGCCATTATCCGGACACATTCATCCTTGAGGCGATGTCGTCCTCGTATATTTCCCGGCGCATCATGGGGCATGCCGAAGGCCTCGGCGGAGAACCACTGTATCGCCGTGTGGCCATACACGCCCGCAACCCGGATTATGAAGCCAATGTCATTGAACAAGACCTGATAGACACGTTTCGGGCTCACCCCAAGAAGACGGTTTGGGAAGGATATCGAAGTATCGACGGGGAAAACTTCTTCATCATGGCACGGCCGGCCGTGTTCAAAAAAAGTTGCATGCATTGCCACGGTGATCCAGCGGAAGCTCCTGCAGAGCTTGTGCATAAATATGGAGACCGTGGTTTTGGTCATGGCGTGGGCAGTATCGATGGACTGGACCTTGTTGGAGTGCCAGTCTCCTCTTCCGTTGCCCGGGTGCAGAGTGCGGTATTGACCTACCTCATCTTTTTCGGCTGTGCCGTTCTCCTCTTCTTCGCTTCGGTCAACCTGCTTTTTCGCCGGGTTGTAGTCAATAATATCCGGGTGCTCGTTGGGGCTTTTCGTCATAATCTTGGTGATGACCAGGGCGAAAAACTCCTGCGAGAGATAGAACGCGGTGATGAAATCGGTGAAATGACACAAGGTATCGAACGCCTGGGGGAACATCTCGCGCATGCCAGAGATCAGCTTGAAGATTACGCCCAAAATTTAGAAGCCAAAGTTGCGGATCGTACGGAAGAACTCGTTCGCGAGACGGGAGAACGCCAGGAAGATGTCCGTCTGTTTCTGCTTATTCTCGCCGCATTGAATACGAGCCAAACTCGTCCGTCGCTGTGGCGAAGCACCTTGCCAAGAATCGCTGAACGCTTCAGACTCGAACGTGTTTCATACGTCTGCGCGGTTGCCACCAACCGCCATTATTCTTGGCCTGAGTCCGACACTCCACCTGATTTACCACCGAATTGGGTCAAAATTATCACCGAAGGCCAACCTATCATTGAAACCGAACGAGCGTTTGTTCCGGTCGATTCTTTTGAAGGCATTATTGAAGGGTTCCTTTGTTTATATCGCAACCCGGGTGATATTTTCAGACCGCAAGACCATGAACTTCTTCGCGCTGTAGGTCGACAGCTTGGCATTGCGGCCGAAAATATTGCCGCACTCGATGGAATTTTACGACACACCGAAAATTTGAAGTCTGTCTTCGAGGGTATCGGTGATCCCTTATTGCTCTTAGATACCAATGGCACCACCGTTGTGGCCAATGATGCCGCCAGACGATTAGCTCGCGAAGTGGCGGAACGCAAAGACACGGAGGAAGGTGACGACGTAAAGAGCCTGTTCAAAAATATTTGCTCAGGCCATGGCGAACGTTCAGACTGCGACCTTTCGCTTGCGATCAAGGAAGAGCGACAAATGGAACGTGAAGTCATGATTTCCGACCATCGCAGTCTCCTCGTGCGCCTGTACCCGATTGGCGGAGAAAGTCGACGCGTTATTGCGCATTTGCGTGAAACCACGCATGAAAAACAGATGCTCAGTCAGGCTGCTCGTTCAGAAAAAATGGTGACGGTTGGACGCCTTGCGGCCGGTCTTGCTCATGAAATCAATAATCCCTTGGGTGTCATTTTATGCTATGCTGAGCTGCTTAAAAAATCACTCGATGACACCCAGCAACACGAAGATCTTGACGTCATTGTTCGGCATACGCGTCAGGCGCAGGCCGTGCTCAAAGACTTGCTCAACTTCGCCCGTCCCAAAGTGGCCCCATCGCAAACCATCAACCTAACCGAGGTGGTGGCCACAGTTGTGAAAGTATTTTCCGTCCAGGCCGAAAAACGCGGTGCAGCCCTCACGCTCCATGCCGAAGAGAACCTTCCCGTTGTTCGAGTGGATCAGCAAACCGTCGAACATATTGCCGCCAACCTTATTCTCAATGCGCTCGACGCAGCACCCGACCATGCTGGCCAAATCAATATCGAGCTCCACGGCGATCACGCATCGTCGCGAGTTGTCATGACGATTCAAGACAACGGTCCGGGGCTGTCCGATGAAGACCTCGCCCATATCTTTGAACCATTTTATACAACAAAAGCCGTGAACAAAGGTACCGGTCTTGGCCTGGCCGTCGTCTATGGCTTCATGCAAGACATCGGTGGAGATGTCACGGCCGGCAACGCCTCTTCATCTCAGGGAGGCGGAGCAATTTTTACGCTCCGATTTCCCGTTGCCGACATGAAGGAGAGCTGATGAGCCATGTATTCCGCGTTCTCATCGTCGATGACGAACAGGATTTCGCCAAAGGTATCAAACGACTTCTTGAATCGCACTTTCACGATCTCGAAGCGAATATTGCTTCATCGGGACCGCAGGCACTGACGCTCCTGGAAAACGCAACGTTTCAACTCATGTTGACCGACTTGCGTATGCCTGAAATGGATGGACTTGACCTACTTCGCCGAGCACTTGAATCCAATCCGCTCATGTCAGCCATTATGTTGACGGCATTCGGCGCCATCGATACCGCCGTAGACGCGCTCAAGGCCGGGGCCTACGATTTTTTGACCAAACCGGTTGACCCCGACCATCTCTATCGTGTGGTTGCCAAAGGATTGGAACGCAGTCGCCTCCTCGAAGAAAACCACCGCCTCAAACAGCAAGTCGCAACACGCCGGGCGGTGCTTATTGGCGAAAGCCCGGCCATGAAGTGCTTGGCTGAAACCATCGAGGCTGTTGCCCGCACCGATTATACGGTTCTCATTCGGGGAGAATCCGGTACCGGCAAAGAGCTGACGGCTAAGCTTGTCCATAGCGCCAGTTTTCGTGCAGACGGTCCTTTTATCACCGTCAACTGTCCGGCTATTCCTGAAGAACTCCTGGAGAGCGAATTATTCGGCCATGTCAAAGGCGCTTTTACGGGAGCGGAAAGAGAGCGCAAGGGATTGTTTGCTTCGGCCGACCATGGCGTCTTGCTGCTCGATGAAATCGGCGACATTAGCCAAGCCATGCAGCTCAAACTTTTGCGGGTTCTGCAAGAGGGAGAAATTCGTCCAGTGGGGTCCAGTCGAACCCGTCCCGTCGATGTACGAGTTCTTGCCTCAACCAACCAGGATCTTGAAGCGAAAGTGGAGAACAAAACTTTCCGGGAAGATTTGTACTACCGCTTGAACGTACTCAGTCTCCACACTCCACCACTGCGTGAGCGGCGCGAAGACATTCCCCTCCTGGCGAATTTTTTTCTCCACAAAGCCTGTGCCGAGATGCGCATTCGGGAAAAAGTCATTCAGTCCGAAGTGCTGACATTTCTTACAAAACGCGACTGGCCAGGAAATGTTCGTGAACTGCAAAATTTCATGCGTCGACTCGCGGTCTTTTGCGCCGGAGAAACCGTGACGACGACGTGCCTCCGTATGGCCGACAGGGGACAATTGGGGCCACAAGATCATATCGCTGAGCAGGATGACGACACCACCGCCATCACACCTTATAAAGATGCCAAAGCCCGTGTCGTTGACGAGTTCACGACGCGCTATGTTCGTGTCCTCTTACAAAAGACAGGGGGAAATGTGTCTGAAGCCGCTCGTCAAAGCGGGCTCTCCCGAGTCGCCTTGCAAAAAATTCTCTCTCGCCTCTCCATTAATTCTCATAAGTTCAAATCCGGAGAGGGGGCAGCTTGAACCCAACACCTCAAGATGTCTGCCGGTGACATACTTCAAACAAAAAACGCCGCAAAGCCCATTCTCTCCAGGCTTCGCGGCGTTTTTCTGTATATGATAAGAACTTCGAAATACGATTTCGCGCACGGCATTATGCCGCGACTGATTCCGCTTTGGCGAACAGATGCTCCGCATTGTTCAGCAGCTGATCCAAGTCAGCATCGGACAAAAGCATGCGTTGTTGAAGCAGCTTCATTTCATCACCCGGATCGAACAGCGGGTAGTCGCTTCCAAAGAGAATCCGTTCTCGAGGATGTTTGTCGAAAATGGCTTTCAACGTCTCGTCGTCGACGAAAGACAAGGACGAGGATGTATCAATATACACATCCGAGCCGATGAGGTGCTCAAGAGCCCACGACCACTGCCGGTATCCGCCGAAATGGGCAGCAATGATGCACAAATCAGGAAAATCATGAGCTATGGCCATGACTTTTTGTGGGCTCGACGGATTTTCATCCGGCGGAAGCACGTCCCCGACATGAAACATCAGTACAAATCGTGAGCCGATGGTTTCAAAAAGAGGCCACAAGCGCGGGTCATCAAGTCGAAAGCCTTGAAAATCAGCGTGAAACTTAAGTCCTGGCACGCCATGACTTTCAAGTCTATTGAATTCTTTTTCAAAGTCATCAAAGTCAGGATGCATTGTCCCAAAGGCAATGGTACGAGACTCGTTTTGATTCAAATGAATAGCCCAGTTATTCGCAGGAATGACCTGGGCCGGGTCCGTGGCGGCACTGTGAACAACAACACGGTCAATACCGGCGGTATCGGCTCGAGCAATCAAATCGTCGATTTTTCCTGTGCCTACCGGCGCAATTCCATAGTGGTCATGGAGCTGCGCAAGAACTTTGTCTGCAATCTTGGGGTGAAACGCGTGGGTATGGATATCAATTGTCATGGTTTGAAATAGTCCTTCAACCAGTCGGGCACGCGTACAGGTTTGCCATCCCCATTGACACACGCATGCATCGTTTTGCCCGTACATATCAAGGTTTGTTCCTCCGGGGGCCCGAAGATTTCATAAACAAATGTTACCGACGCCCGCCCCCATTGTTCAATGCCTGCATGCACAACAATGGCGTCGTCGTACCGTATCGGTTTAATATACCGCGTCGCCAGCTCCCGGATAGGAAGAAAAATTCCTCGCTCCTCAACCTCTCGATAGCTGATGCCGCGTTCTCGAACCAGTTGGCTGCGTGCTCGTTCAAACAAATGCGCATATTCCCCGTAATAGACCACGCCCATACAATCGGTCTCTCCATACGACACGAAATGCCGATACCACGAATCCACCACAGGAAAATCAGCCATAGGTTCGCATCCCTTCCTTTCTCGCGAAGTACTCCGCAACATGACTCCACAGTTCCCCAATGAAACACAAAAAAAAACATGCCCACGACTACCGAGCCTGGGCTCACCTTCATCCGACACACCAACTGGTCGGCGCACATTCCCGTCAAGAGCTACCGTATTTTACACCAAGATGAAAGCAAGCCATTTTCTATCATCTTCCAATCACGACATATGTTTACACATCGTACAAACGAAGAGAGGAGATCAGGATGTTCGAACCAATATGGAGACCATATTCATGATGCTCTCCCCTGACAACTCATAAGTTAAATTCTTTAAAAAGAATCTTTCCTAAATGTCTTTTCTAACACAAATTCTTCCGCTTCTTGACGCTTTTCAAAGAGTAATACCGTTAAATAAGAGAACCTTGTAGCTTGCCATCTTGAGTTTCGAGCGTATAGTATAGAAAGTAACTAATTCATACGAAAAAGGTCGACTTTTATCCGACCAGATATAAAGGAGCGCTTTATGTGGGAATATACGGACAAAGTTAAAGATCATTTCCTCAATCCGAAGAACGCCGGGGAGATGAAAGACGCTTCAGCCGTTGGTGAAGTCGGCAGTTTG